>JAUXAH010000206.1 GCA_030614945.1 Phycisphaerae bacterium | reverse complement strand
TTCGGCTGTGTTTGCCGAAACACAATCCGAGCCAAACGAAGAAAGAATCTCTGCGCATTTCGACAAATACAAAAAATTCTTTGCCGGTGCCGTAAGCGAGGAAAACCCTTATGGCTTCGGGTATAAGCTGCCCGACAGGGTACAGCTCGAATACATTGCCGTCAAGCTTGATGATGTTTCGAAGATAGTAACGGCACCCACCCAGGAAGAGACAGAAGAATATTACCGAAAAGTTCGAAAACGTATCGAAGTCGGCCAGGTCTTCGAACATAAAGAACAATTCACTACATCGGTTCCATCGGACCCCAATGACCCGAACTCGCCGCAGATCGAACAACCTAAAAGCTATGCCGAGGTGGCAGGTATCATTTCAAAGCAGCTTCTGCAGAACAAAATAAATTCGAAGGCAGAAAGGATTCTGCAGGAAGCAAAGGCACTTACCGAGGTGGATTTTGAAGATATAGAGGATGCAAATCTCAGCGCAGAGCAACTCAGGCAAATGGCCGGCGATTATGAAACCACCGCCGGAGAATTGAGTGAAAAATACAAAATCAAGGTATATGCAGGACAGACGGGTCTGCTCAGTGCAACCGACATACAGGTGGATAAATACCTTGGGATGCTGTATCTGAAAGGCTACGGATACGGATATAATCCGGTGGGTTTGACTCAGATTGTATTTGCGATTGATGAGCTTCAGGCCAGCGAGCTTGGGCCATTCGATGTGCCAAAGCCGAGAATGTATGAAAATATAGGGCCGGCAAGGGACGTACGCACACAAATACAGGGTTATACCGGGACAAATATGGTGCTTGTGCGGGTAATAGACGCCGAAAAGCCCTCGGAGCCGGTAAGCATAAATCAAACCTACGCCAAGAGCACGCTTAAACTTGAGCAAGACGAAGACAAGGCAAGTGAAGAGGACCCCAACAAAAGCGATGAAGAGAACCTGGGAGCCGAAGATGTTTATTCGGTAAAAGAAAAAGTGGTGGAAGACTTAAAAAAACTTGCGGCAACGGATACCGCAAAAAGCAAGGCCGAGGAGTTTATCTCCCTGGCGACAAAGGATGGCTGGGAGAGCGCAGTCGAGAAATTTAACGAGCTTCATAGGCAGCAGACCAAACAAGACGAAAACGACCCCAATGTATTTGAGCTGCAAAATGTGACAAACCTGTCGAGAAACTCGCGGATAGCATTAGAAACATGGGCTGTGCAAAATGCGGGTAATCCGGCGGCACAATTTCTAATCAATGAGAGAAAGAATGCCAGCCGGCTCATAGACCGGCTCTATTCACTCGTGCCGAAGGACAGCAACACCATTGACAGTACGCCTTTAGTTCTGGAATTCAAGCCGGATATGAGCTACTATTGCTTAAAGAATATTTCAGTTAAACGCTTTGAGCAGGAGCAATACGAAACAATCAAGGCGATACAAATATACAGGGAAGAGCATATTCAATCCCAGAGCCTGGCAGCGGTGCACTTTAACCCGGAAAACATATCAAAACGTATGAGCTTCAGGTGGCTCAGAGAGGAAAAGGCAGCGGCAGATGCCAATACACCGGAAGAAGCTGAGGGAGCATCTTAATGGCACGGCGTTCGAAGGAAAACCAGGCGCTGTTTATGCTAATTGTGGGACTGCTGGCCTGGCTCGTGCCGGGGGCGGGACATCTTGCGCTGAACGAAAAAAAACGGTCGATAATTATATTCGCAACTATCGTCCTGACTTTCTGCATAGGCTTATATATCGGCTCAATCGGTGTAATTGACCTGGTCGGAGCAACGCCGTGGTATGTGGTACTGGCACAAATTATGAATTCGCCGATGGTGGCCCTGCTGGGGCGATTGACCGCCGGTGGAGCTTATCCTGTCTATAGCCAGCCGAACGAAATCGGACAGATATACACAAGCACCGCAGGCCTGCTAAACCTTTTGTGCATTGTCAACGCTGTTTATTTGGCCCATCTGCGCAGCGAAGAGACGGCCGGAGAGTAAAATGTCGGTAGAAGCTATCTTTGTAATGGCAACCTTTACAGCACCCGAAGTGATCGGGGTAAATCCACAATCTATGCTGTGGCTGCTGCCATTAGCGGCGGCAATAGCCGTCGTTTATAAAGCAACGAAACTTCCAACAATCACGGCACGCAGTTTTATCAAAGAAGCAGCGATTTCATTCGGCTCAATCGTTGTTTTCATAATCATAACTGCATTGGCTTTATACACCTTGGCGTGGCTAATTACTGAGTGATTGCCGGCCCCGCACTAAAAACGAAACGCAGCAAAGTGACTTTTTGGTGAGGGACAAAATGGAGTCCAGCTCGCCGGCTATTTAATCGGAGTTCCCATTTGCAGTCTTTTGCAAATGGGGTTCCGGCCCCTCGTCGTGGTCTGACAAAACGCCTTCAAGTACACCTAATTCGATGAGGGCGTTGAAAGCGGCTTTTTGCTCCGCCTCTTTTTTGTTAGTCCCCCAGGCACTCAGGAAATGACGGTCTGCGAGAATCACTCCCGACTCAAAACATTTGTTGTGGTCGGGCCCTTTTTCATCAAGCAGCGCATAGACAGGCGTGGCATTAAACTGCTGCTGGGCGTATTGCTGCAATAAGGATTTGAAATTGCCCTGATCCTGTTCCGCATCGGCTCGATCAAGCAGCGAAGCAAAAGTTCTTAAGATGAAACTGCGAGCAGCGTCAAATCCGCCGTCAACATAAATTGCAGCGATAACGGACTCCAATAGGCCGGCAACAAGAGAGCTCGACAAAGTCCGACCGGAGGCCATACCTTTGCCGACTTTCAGAAATTTTTGCAGGCCGAGCTGCTTGGCGACCCGAGCGCAGGTCCCGCGAGAAACAAGCATACTCTTTATTTTTGTTAAGTCACCCTCCAGATAACCTGGAAACCGCTCGAAGAGCGCTTGACAAATAACTGCAGCTAAAACGGCGTCACCAAAAAATTCCAGCCTTTCATTACTTAAAAGACGATTATCGACGGCAGAGGAATGAGTGAACGCCTTGGCTAAGAGATTGCGGTTGGAAAATGTATGACCTATTATCTGCTCGATTTGCTGCAGAGTTTCTTCGTCCATCTGCTTGTGTCCTACTTTTGCCCTGCACCAAAAAGCAGTTCACTGCGCTCCGCTTTTGGTGCGTGGTTATAAGAACCTCGCGAGCAGATTACGAACACCGCCGTTTTTAGAGCGATCTTCGTAGCCGGCTCAACAAGGAAAAAACAAATCATATTATACAAAAGATACGCCGGATGTCAAGCTCCTTAGTCCAGGATTATCGGCTAACTGACCATCTGCAAGCCGGCCAGGGCAACAAACTTGTCGTCGGCAAGTTCAAAAATTCCGTCAAGACCGGTTACCGTAAAGATACCTCTGGTTGCAGCGGCGACGCTACAAAAAACAAGCCGATGCTCACAATCGGCCAGCATCTTGCGCAGCTTCAGCAGCTTCGAGAGACTTGAAGAAGTTACAATATCGACGCTGGAAAAATCAATTACCACGTCACAGTCACCTCTGTCACGCACGATTTCAATAACGCTTTTGAGCTCATCAGACATTTCTGGTTCCTGGGGCAGGTCCACAAGGACGATATTCTCCGACCAATTTTGAATCCCCATTTTAATCTCCTTTTTTAACTCATACGTCCTTTGTGAATTTCGGATGCTTTATCGGCACAAATCTGGGCCAGGTTAAGCAAAAAACAAGCAAATGCAGCTTCACCTTAAAATCCCGTAGTTTCCACGATTATCAACTTTTTTTGAGACCAGGCAGAATGAGTTATGCCTAATCTAAAAAGTTGGTAAGAGCGTAAATGGGAAAAGATTAGCTTACAAGGCAACGGGACAAAAGCGATAAGCATTATAGCTCCAGCCAAATTGCTCTGAAGTGTTTTTTGTTCTGGTCGGTCAGGTACTTGTTCAAGCACTTTACGTCTTTACTCAATTTTCCTTCCATACATTCGGAGGGCACAGAAACATTGATGGGCAAAGTACCGTCATCACTGAGCAGCAAAAACCCGGCTGAATTCTTAAAGGTGACCAATGCCTCGGGCTTAAAACTGCTTTCATCCGGATTTAATTCCCGCACCAGCGTCGGCGGGCGGTCTTTTTCACCTGACCAACAATATAAGGCGAATCCGGACGCCTCGTTATGTGGGCCGGCAACAATGAAATATGCCTTATGGGAATGAGAATACTCCATACTCCTTATACCGAGACCTCCCAAATCCCAGAGAATAGGCACGCCAAAAATTGGCGGCTCTGCCCTTTCAATTATCTGCCCTGCATTTTTTAGGGGAACGATAATTGCTTTTGAGTGAGAGCGAGGGTTCCTGAATCCAATGTAGATTGTCCTGCCGTCAGGTGAAGCACAAAGCCCCTCAATATTAAGGCCCTCTTCTTTGGGCGCGAGGTTTTTGCGCTGTTGTTTTGTAAGGTTCGCTGCACCAAATCGAGTCGCCCGC
>JAUXAH010000055.1 GCA_030614945.1 Phycisphaerae bacterium | reverse complement strand
GAGAGGTAAGCAAAGGGCCTCAAACGCCGGACTCGCCGCGGCCGAGCTAAGCAGGCCGGCGGCCAGGAAAAAGATGATTGTGGTGTTCTTGAACCCTTTCATAATCAACCTCGCTACAAGATTACATAAGACTCTTTAAGTACTCAATCATACCGGGCAGGCGGTCCAGCGTCAAAAACAGTATGGACAAAATCGCAATAATCCACATCGCCGCCCTTATCTCTCTTGCCTTACCCGATACTATTTTTATAAGGGTAAATGAGATAAACCCAAACGCTAATCCCGTACTTATGCTGTAACTCAAAGCAATCATCACCATTATAATAAACGCCGGAAACGCTTCTTCCAAATTCGCAAAATCTATTTTCTTAACTTCCTTCATCATAAACAGCCCGACCATAATAAGCGCCGGCGCCGTTGCATATTCCGGAACTATCCCCACAATCGGTACAAACAATAATGCCAGCAGGAACAAACCGCCCGTAACTATCGAAGTCAACCCCGTTCGTCCGCCCTGCTCAATGCCTGCCGCCGATTCAATATACGCCGTGGTAGTGGATGTCCCCAATAGAGCACCTATCATAGTTGCTATAGCATCGATTCCCAATAACCTGTCCAGCCCCTTTATTCTATTGTTCTCGTCAACCATATTTGCCTGGTGACAGCATGCAACCAGCGTCCCCACGCTGTCAAACATATCTATAAACATCAGGGTAAAAATGCTCCCCAAAAAGCCCCATTTCAGAGCACCAAGAATATTCAATTGAAAAGAGATTGCCTGTACATTCAAGTGTAATGAGATGAACTGTTGTGGCATTTCTATCTTCTTGAACGCGGCTGCCAGAGCGGTTGAAGCCAAAATCCCGATAATAAGGCCTCCGGTTATCTTTTTCATCTCAAAAAAAATCATTACCAGCAGACCAAAAAGACCTATAAGAACTGTTAGCGTTAGCGGTCCTGCCGAGACAAACGTATTTTCATCTTTGACAACGATGCCGAGATTTTTCAGTCCTATGAAGGTAATAAACAGCCCGATGCCGACGGCAATAGCGGAAATAAGAGATGCCGGTATTGCTTGTACAATTCTTTTTCTCAAGCCCAACAGAGTCAATATCAAAAAGAACAATCCGGAGAGAAACACGACGCCCAGAGCGGTCTGCCAGTCCATTTTCCCGGAGACGACCAGATATGCGAAAAAGGCGTTGAGTCCCATCCCCGGTGCCATAGCTATCGGTGCTTTCGCAAATGCCCCTACGATAAGCGTGGCAATGGCAGTGGCTATGCAGGTAACAGCTATCAGGGCCTCTTTGTCCATCCCTGTCTTATCACTTAGAATATTTGGATTAACGAAAATGATATATGCCATCGTAAGAAATGTTGTTACTCCCGCCACGAATTCAATCTTGACGCTGGTCTGTTTTTGTCGCAGTTCAAAAAATTTACCGACCATTTTTAACCCCCTGAATTTTTACCGCACTACCTTGCCATCGTTTGTCCACCGCCCCCAATGATATTACCGATGCCTCTGGCTTTTTTCAACAGAAAGCTCTGAACCTAAAAGCCCAACTATCCCGGCAACGAGGCGGGCAGAATTTTTAGCCGCCATTGTATGGAACATTCCCAAATCTTCCCTCGCCTTCTCGTCAGCTTTATCGCTGATACTGCGTATCACGAGGCACGGAATCCTCTGTTGATAGCAAATTTGAGCCACCGCTGCCCCTTCCATCTCCACCGCATCTGCGCCGAGCTCATTGCGCAATTCAATACACTTCTCAGGCGACGCAACAAAAACGTCCCCTGTAACAACCACGCCCTTTACAATCCTCGGGGCCCTTTCTCCGACGCTTGTCTTTATTGTTTCAAGCTCGACTTGTTCGGCTGCGCGTTCGGCCAATTTTAAGAGTCGCTCATCCGCGGGGAAGAAAACAGGATTTTCCCAGCCGTCGAGAGGGTTTCTCGCTCCTTTATGCTCAAAACCGTCCGGCCACAGTGTCCCTGAGTCGTGCTGGGCCGTTTTCTCTGCTATCACTATATCTCCGGGCGAAAGCTGCGGGTTTACGCCGCCTGCGACACCTGTAAAGATTACTTCGTTTGGCCTGAAGTGCTCTATCAAGAGCGTAGTTGTCATAGCGGCGTTGACTTTACCTATGCCCGTCCACGCAACGACAACTCTTTTGCCGTTTAACTTTCCGCCGGCAAATTTCATTCCTTCGATTCTCCGCTCCTGTTTATCCGTCAGTTCATATTCAAGCATTATGATTTCTCTCTCGAATGCTCCCAGTACCGCGGTGACAGGCCGAGAATTCTCTTCGAGAAGGACTGAACTGCACGAGCTACATAACAGGGAGACTAATATGCATATAACCGCCCCAACTTTAGTGCGTCTCATTGTGCTGCCTTCCTTAATTCACACGTTTTTTTTGTAAGAAACTGCGAGCGAAGGGATTCGAACCCCCACGTCCCTAAGGGACACCAGGACCTAAACCTGGCGCGTCTGCCAATTCCGCCACGCTCGCATATCGTATTGCGTATTGCGTATATCGTATTGCGTTTTTCGCTTTTTCCTATTCGCTGTCCGTGCGTTTTTGAGATTTTTCGTCTGGCTCTGATATCTTCTCAATCCGTTTCTCAGCCCTCTCCAATATTGCTCTGCAATGCTTTATCAAGGCCATTCCTCTTTCGTACTGTTTGAGACTGTCCTGCAGGGGGATTTGGCCCTGCTCTATCTTGCCGACAATATTGGTGAGTTCTTTGATCGCCTGTTCGAAACTCAATTTGCCGATATCATTTTTTTGCTTGTTTTTTGCCATAAATAATAGACCCCAATCTATTTACTTTTATTTTGCGTGTTTGTCACTTTACTTTCAATCAAATTTTCCTCTGCCAGTTCGGTAATCAATAAATCGCCGATTCTAACATCCTCTGAAGATTTTATTAGCAGGCCGGTCTTTTTATTGGCGGTGATACTGTATCCCCGCTGCAAAACCGATTTTGGATTCAAGCCGGCCAAGAGATTCGTCTGAGCTGTAAGCTGCATCCGGTAATTGTTAATGATTACTTGTATTGCTGCATTTACGCGATTTTTCAAATTATTTAAATCGACCGTTTTCTTTCCCAAAAGCCGATGCGGCTCAATCTTGACAATCTGCTGGAAACCAGCGTGCAGCTTTGCACGTGCCTCCGCCAGCAATTGTCTTACTGAACTTTCCAGTCTGATGCACAGCTCATCAGATTGTTGTTCTGCGCTGTAGACCAGGAACTTGAGCTGGGACTCCAACCTTTTTTTGAGATTGTCCACGTGCTCCAAAACTTCCTGCATATCCGGGGCCGCGACAACGCCGGCTTTTGTCGGCGTCGATGCCCTGGCATCGGCGACCAAATCTGTGATTGTGGTGTCAACCTCGTGACCGACCGCGCTTATGACAGGTATTTTCGAATCGAAAATCGCCCTGGCCAAAACTTCTTCATTGAAGGCCCACAAATCTTCCAGCGACCCGCCGCCCCTGCCGACAATCAGAATATCGAGTTTAAGTTCCTTGTTGCGTCTGTTTACATCTCTAAGGGCCGCTGCGATTTCCTCCGCCGCCCCTTCTCCCTGTACCGGCACCGGATAGAGAAACAATCCGGCAGGCGGCCAGCGGTTGTGAATGCTGTCTTTTATATCGTGCACCGCCGCCCCCGATTCGCTGGTCAATATCCCGATTCTTTCCGGATACGCCGGCAGCGGCTTTTTGTATTTTTCCTCAAACAGCCCTTCCGCTTTGAGCCGTTTATACATTTGCTCAAATGCCAACTGCAGCGCGCCAACACCTTCCGGCTCCAGCTTATCAACATAAAGCTGATACTTACCTCCAACGGTATAGACGTCGATATGACCTGTCGCTAAAACCGCCATTCCGTCCTCAGGCGAGAACTTGACATTTTTGAACTTGCTGGCCCAGCAAACGGCCGGCAGTATTCCGCTTTCGTCTTTCAGTGAAAAGTAACAGTGCCCGCTTGTGTGGTGTTTCCAGCCGCTTATTTCGCCTCGCACTATCAATCGCGGAGGCAAACCCTCTTCGAGCACTACTTTGATTAGCGAGTTAACCTGGCTGACCGTATATATTTTAGTTCTGTTCTGCATCTCTCGCACACAATTGATAAGTGTCATTGCGAGCGAAGCGAAGCAATCTCTATTGTTCGATCCCATTAGATTGCCACGGCCTTTAAAAAGGCCTCGCAATGACAATTCTTCAAATCATATATCACAGACCACGAGAACGGCCCAGTACGCTCGCGATGGGCACCGCAGCGTTAGCTTGCTTTTGGCCTCAATGCGTTCGGCATCCGCCCATCGACACTTCATTATATCAAGCCAGCGGACTGTAACCAGCTTCTTCAACGAGCCGACATCCAGCATCACTTCACCGCCGTCCGGGAAATACACCGCGTATTCCTTACCCGGCTTTGCCAGGCAGTAGGCCTCGTTAGGTTTTCTGTCCGAAAGCGAATCGTTGTGAGGCGCACACGTGAAGACATCCATCTTGTCCGTAAGCAGCCGCATACTCCGGATATTCGCCTGCGCCTTTTTACCCAGCCCCAGCCCCGAAGTTGGACGATGGAACCGTGCCGATGCCAGTAGGCCGGATCCGCCTGATAAATCTCTATCCTCTTTCTCGGACGAGCCCCGCCCCTCCGAGGGGCTGGACGAGCTGCCGGATTATAATCAAGAAAATTATAGGACGATAAATGATGGTTGGACAGTCCATTTCACCATCTCACCGTTTTGTTTTCAGCTCATTGGCAATTCTCTTGATTCCTGAATCTTAATCTGGTACAATGTTTATACACAAGAAGTGTAACCTGGGGGAAGGTGGTGCAGATGAATCCGTGGCTTGAAACTATAGGCGTTATACAGATAGCCCTGTTAGGCATTTTTCTTGGCAGGGTGTTTTCAGGTCTTCGAAAACCCTACTGGACGTTGGGCTATTTTCTCCCCTCTCTGCTCATCGCGATGCTGGTACTGGCCAGGTACAATAATGCGCTGGTCTTTGTGCCGCCATTTTCGTGGATTACAGCAGGACGGGTAAGATTCATCATTTTAGCTCTGGCCGCTACAATGGGCCTGACCACCCCCCTCTCGCGTCTGCCTCGCAAATGCGAGAGGCTCATAATCGGCGTCTTGATGGTTGTGGTTGTAGGGTGGTTTTCGGTTTTGCCTTTTCTTGTTCCGGCTTTAATCAAGGACGAGCTCTCGAATCTTAAAACAATTGTTAATTCCAGCGGCATCTGCTACCAGACCACAGCTTATACCTGCGGCCCTGCCGCGGCGGTAACGGCTCTTGGAAAATTGGGCCTGTCCGCCAGCGAGGGAGAAATAGCTGTACTTTCCCACTCAAGCCCTGTCGCCGGCACGCTTCCCGCTTGCCTCCGTGCAGCCCTGCAAAATCGCTACGGTGCTGATGGCCTGAAATCTCAGTACCGTCACTTCGACTCGATTGCTCAGCTCAGAAATGCAGGCATTACGTTAGCCGTGGTAAGGGACGCATTTCTGTCGGACCACTGCGTCACCGTCCTTGAAGTCTCGGACAGGATGGTTACTATCGCCGACCCCGTTTTCGGCAGAACTTTGATGTCCCACGAGCAGTTCGAGAAAATCTGGCGATTTTCCGGCATCGTCCTCAAACGAAACCCTGCGCAGAGCATCTGAACCCATATTTCGCTGCTCGTTGCTCGTTGTTCGTTGAACGAAACACGAGAATCGTAATATCCCTCATATTCTTCCTGATTGGCAGATTTTTTCACAAGGTGTGACATACTGTTGTCACAGTTCCGATAAAAACATAGCTAATTCGCTTCAGGACGGTCGATAGGTATCAACAGGATTGGCGGATAAAGCCGTCAACACAGAGCTGAATTATGAAGAACGCCCCGGCCGGGCTAACTTTCCTTGGGGGGGAGCCCGGCCGGGCTGATTTCAATGTCTAGTCGAATTGACCGTTGCTTGTCATTCTGAGTCCCGGGACGGCGGGAAAGAATCTCGTATTTAACTCCGCCTTCCGCGCAGCGTTCCTTTTTCCCCTTACCGTTTTTGTTGATTTGGCCTTTTCTTTATATAACGGTTGTTATAATTCATAAGTACAAGGTCACCTGTTAAATCCGGAGCTGTGGCAATGAATTGCCGATAATAATTGTCAGCTTGGTCATGTTGTCCCCAGGATTGATAGATAATGGCCAGATATATAAGACTACGCTGTCCCGCAGTAGAAAAATCGCCCTCAGCCGATTCCAAATCGACGATTTTTCTAAAATATTTTTCTGCCTCTTGATATTGGCCGGTTCTGGTTAGGTGATGCACACCCATCCAGTGAAGCGCACCAATGTCATTTGGGTCTGCTTCAAGTTTTCTTATTGCTTGCTGTTTCAGTTGGTTGATTGAGCGTGAACGTTCTATGTAAGGCCCAATAAGGTGGAAATATAAAGAACTAAGTAAAAGAATAATTGCAAGCAATCCTGTAATACAGAATATCTGTCGACGCGACTTTGAAAAAAGACCAATTAAATAGCCTACCACCCCGTAGAGTAAGGGATTTGCTATGATGATAAGATAAGGATATATAACGAAAGCGTCGAGGACTGCCCATTTGCCTATGAAGATTCGCAAAATAAGAAATGCCGGAAAAGTCGGAATAGTTATAGCGTTCGCCATAAAATTAGCGGTTGCAAAAATGAAACCAGCAATTGCAAATATTGCGCCAGTAATACATCCTTGCTTGTTATTCATATTCATAGCCCCGTTTTATTCGATACGCCTTCTGTAAAGGCGCGTTTGCAAAGCGCTTTTCCAGGCGGTCCAGTTCGAATCGCTTAGCTCGTTCTCAATCGCCGCTATATCTTTTATTAAGCTTCACTGACTTGTTAGATTCGATAGTTCCTCTTTGATTTGCTCATAGAGAACATCTGTCCATTCGGGTAATGGATGCGTTACTTCAGGGCAGACCCTCTTCCGAAAGTCGACAGGGCTCAGGACCACGGAAATCCTGTCAATACCAGTTTCAGCGGCAAGTATAAACAGGTCTTCAGCAGCCTCATCTCCCATAGCAAGGCACCCAATAGAAGCATTACTTCCGTGAATCATGATATCGCCGCCGGGGTTTGTCGATTTACCGTCAGGCCCGACATACCATTGCTCTGCTGAGCAAACGCTCAGGCCGAATAACAATGCCAGCAGAAACAAGATTCCTTGTTTCCTAATCACAGAGCCCTGCCTCTCTCTGACGCCGTTCGTATTCTTCCCCTATGTACTCCATAACGAGCTCATGTAGCCCTTTGGACCGGTATAAACCAACTCTACCACCTTTGGCACTATCCCAGGGGAAGGGCCCGGTTCCCTTCACATACAAGGTATCGCACCCGAAACAGTCACCGCACTCCACCATCAACGTGGCGACCGGGACGTTAGAATCCTGCGCCGAATAAAACTCTATCGTTCGTTGGCCACATGCCGAGAACCGCCCGTAAGGCTCAGCCCGGAGGATGGAACGCCAAACGGTGTGGATTACACTCATGTCTGTTACAGTGACGACTGTATCGTATCCAAAGTCCGCTTCCGAGCCGCGGAAAACCAACTTGCTTGTCGAGGATGGCTTGGCCCCTCTTGCGTATAGTTCTTTGACAAGGGCGTTTGCCGAACGGTCCGATGTATGCGAATCCTTGACGACCCCATTTGTAGAGCAGCCGCAGATAAATGAAAACAACACGAGCAAAATCAGATTCTTCATAGCCGTTCCTTTTGAACCGGCAGGGCGAAAGAACTTCTATTCGATGCGTTTTCTATAAAGCCGGGTCTGCAAAGCGTTTTTCCAGGCGGTCCAATTCGAATCGCCCCGCTCGTTCTCAATCGCCGCCGTTACCTGGCTTACCTTGGCGTCCAAATCGTCAATATAATAAACCATAAAGGCCTCGGCCATCGCCGGCAGTTTCGGCGAACCGAAGTCGTATTGACCGTGGTGAGACAAAATAATGTGCCCGAGAGAGTCAAGGACTGTTTGGTCAATCTGCGTTCCCTTCTCTTTCAGCACAGCAACTTTTTCGTTTACCATAAGTAAGCTTTGCACGACATGCCCTATCAATTGGCCCGAATCGGTATATGAAAAGGCCATATCGTACGACAGCTCTTCGGTCTTGCCGATATCGTGAAGAAAAATCCCGGCCAGGACCAAATCCGGCTGCACTCTTGGATATAATGGCAAAATCGCAACAGCCACTCGCAGTATATTATGCGTATGCTCCAGCAGGCCGCCGAGATAATTATGATGCAATTTCACCCCGCCCGGCGCATTGCGGAATTTCTCCATCAACTCGGCATCAGTCAGGAATTCTCCGACCAGCGCCTTTAACTGCGGGTTTTTTATCCGGCCTACAATCTTTTTTACCTCCTCGAACAGTTTGTCGGTGTCCTTGTCCGTTCGCGCCAGAAAATCCTCAATGCAAACGTCCTTTGCATCGATGACGCTGACGTTATTTACAATGATTTGCAGATTGTTTTGATATAGCTCACTTCTGCCCTGTATATGGACAAAGCCCGGCTTCGGCAGCGCTTGATAAACCGTTTCCGTCGCCTGCCACATTCGCCCGTTCATTTGCCCGGTCTTGTCCGAGAGAAACATTGCTATATACAAATCGCCTCGCGTTGTGCTTCGCAGAATCGGGTCTCTGACCATATAAATATCGTCGATTGTCTCTCCCGGCCCGATTTCGTTAATGAATTTATGCGCCATCGTCCACTCCATAAAATTGATTATTGGTTATTTTCTGCGTTCTCCGCGGTTAATCACATATCTTTCCCAAAATCATATTGTCTAACCGATTCTTATGCAAGCAGTGATTTCCCATAATACGAAATATGAACAACGAAATAGGAAATATGCTTGCAACCCTCTGTTTTTTGGGCTATAAACGTGCCACGAAATGCCAAAAATGAGCAACCAAGTATTGAGGCACGAAATATGAGATACAGCCGAATGTTTATACCGACGGTCAAGGAAGTCCCCGCTGATGCGGAGACAATAGGCCACAGACTGATGATTCGAGCGGCCTTGATACGCAAAGTCGCCAGCGGCACATACACTTATCTGCCTCTCGGCTGGCGCAGCCTGCTCACAGTCATCGCAATCGTCCGTGAGGAGATGGACAAAGCCGGCGCACAGGAGATTCTTGTGCCTTGTATGCAGCCCGCTGAGCTCTGGAACAAGACCGGCCGCAGCATCGACTACGGCCCGACATTGTTCCGCTTCACTGACCGTCACGGCAGAGAAAGTGTGCTTGAGCCTACCGCCGAGGAAGTTGTTACATACCTCGCCGCCGGCGAGATAAATTCTTACAAGCAGCTTCCCATCAACCTCTATCAAATAAGCCCCAAGTTCCGCGATGAGTTCCGTCCACGGTTTGGCGTAATAAGGTCACGCGAATTCATAATGAAGGATGCGTACAGCTTCGATGCCGACCCCGAAGGGCTCGATAAATCATATAAATTAATGTACGATGCATACTGCCGGATTTTCAAACGCTGCGGCCTCGACTATGTAATCGTCGAAGCCGAGTCAGGCGAGATGGGCGGCTCCGGCTCGCACCAGTTCACCATCCCGTGCGAGTCCGGCGAAGATACAATCATTTATACCAAAGACGGCTCGTATGCAGCGAACCTCGAAAGGGCGGTTGTTGACCCGTTGCCAAAAGAAAAATCCAGCGCCGAGATTCCGCCGATGCAGGAAGTCCATACCCCTAATATCGGCAGCATCGAAGCCGTCTGCAAGTTTCTAAAGACAAAACCCGAACAAATGGTAAAGACGCTGATTTACTCAACTAAGGACA
>JAUXAH010000355.1 GCA_030614945.1 Phycisphaerae bacterium | reverse complement strand
TGCAAGCTACTGAGTATCTGAAAAAAACAGGTGCGTTTCAGGATACGCCAATCGAACGGCTTTTCGCTATGAATCCTCTGGCTATCGAGATTTATAAGGAAAACGGCATCGATTTATATTCGGAGCCGCTTGAAATTGCGGTTTGCGCCCAGCATAACAACGGCGGCTTTGCTGTAAACAAATGGTGGCAGTCCAACATACCTCGAACCTTTGTAATCGGTGAGATGGCGGGGACGCACGGTGTTAAGCGGCCCGGCGGTTCAGCCCTTAACGCCGGCCAGGCCGGCGGACTGCGAGCGGCAGAATATATTGTCAATGTGTATGGCTGCCCGTCTGAAGACGGACCCGATTATTCGGACAAGTCCGGCTTTAGACGGGAGATTGACCGGCAGCTAAATCGCTTTGTCACTAAGCTCGAAGGTTACAAAAGCTCGTCCCGCCCCTCGGAGGGGCGGGGCTCGTCCGGCTTAGTGCCCGAAGAAGTGATAGAAAAGATTCAGAGCCGTATGACTGCGTCAGCCGGGCATATAAGAGAGTTAGAAGATGGCCGCAAAGCTCTGAAAGAAGCGGTTAAGCTTTACAAAGATATACAACAGCAAAGTTTCAAATTGCGAAATGCCAGAGGTATCATAACAGCAATCCAGGCGGAGCATTTAGCTTTGACCAGCGCAGCCTTCCTCAAAGCGATTGTGGAATTACTCCAGCAAGGCAGCGGGTCACGTGGTTCGCATCTTGTCCTGGCGGAGGACGGGACCGGAATTCATCCCGACGTCATTAACCAGGCAACCGGTGAAGCTCTGAGGTTCAAACCTGAGAATGAGGCGTTAAGAGATTCTATACTGCGGATTGAATATGACGCGGGCGAGCCCGATTTGTTCCGGTGCGAGAACATAGCATTAAGGTCGGCATCGACCGACAGGAAGGCATTTGAGCCGGCCTGGCAGGATTACAGGGAAGGAAAAATTTACTCTTGATAGTGACATGGGCTTCCAGCCCATGGAAACACGGCCAGGATGGCCGTGCCACGACGAATTATGATTACTCAGGCACTTAAATGGGTTGGGGGTGTTGATGGCTTTTTGGAGCTTATAGACCAGCGGCGATTACCCGGCGAATTTGTTAGATTGCAGTGCCGGGATATTGAGCAGCTTTGTGAAGCGATAAAGACGCTTGCCGTCCGTGGGGCTCCGGCAATAGGGGTTGCGGCGGCTTACGGGCTGGTTTTGGGTATGCAAGAACAAAAGGGCAACCACATAGGATTGCCCCTACAAGTTGGGGGTGGTGATTTAGAGCGGGGACTTACAGTTTTGGCCAAGTCTGCCGAGTATCTGGCGTCATCTCGTCCGACCGGGGCAAATCTGTTCTGGGCGCTCGATAGAGTTCGGCAAATGGCTGAGCAATTTGTTGTAAGCGAGCCGAAGGCAAAGTTACAAGCACTGCGCGAGATTATTTTAGCCGAGGCGAACGCTATTTATCAGGAAGATGTGGATATGTGCCGGCGGATTGGAGAAAACGGTGAGAAGTTTATCAAGCAAGGGGCCGGCATTTTGACGCATTGCAATGCCGGGGCGCTTGCGACTGCAGGGCAGGGGACGGCTTTATCGGTGATGTTTGAGGCACATAAAAAGGGCAGGAAGTTCAAGGTTTATGCGGACGAGACCCGGCCATTGCTGCAGGGTGCTCGGCTGACGGCCTGGGAGTTGAAACAGGCCGGTATCAAGGTGGTGATTATTTGTGACAATATGGCCGGGTGGCTGATGAAGCAGGGACATATCAGCGCCGTGATAACCGGTGCCGACCGAATCGCTGAAAATGGTGATGCGGCAAATAAGATTGGCACTTACAGCTTGAGCATTCTTGCCAGAGAACACGGTATACCTTTTTATATTGCTGCACCGTCAAGCACATTCGATTTGAGTATAAAGAGTGGAGCCGAAATACCTATCGAGGAAAGGACGGCTGATGAGGTGAGGTTCTTTGAAGATAAAAGAGTCGCACCGGACGGCGTTGACATTTATAATCCGGCATTTGACGTTACAGAAGCGAGGGACATTACCGCTATCATTACCGAAAGAGGCGTAATCGAAAAGCCGAACGCTCGCAAAATCGCTGAGCATTTACAATAGATGGCTCACGACTGGGAACCCTTTAATCTACAGCGATGACTTCTTTGACCTCAGGTATTTTTTCCTTTAGCAGGCGTTCGACGCCCATTTTCAGGGTCATTTGAGCGCCGGGACAGCCCTGGCAGGCGCCCTGCAGGCGAATCTTAACGGTATTATCCTCTTCTGTTCCTACCAGTTCGATATCGCCGCCGTGGCTTTGTAGTTCTGGCCGAATGGTCTCGATTGTGTTTTTGACCCTTTCTTCGAAGCTATTTTCTGCGTTGGTATCGCCGCAGCCGCATTGTTCACACATAAAAATTCTCCTGTTTTTAGTTCGTTGTTGTTAGTTCATAGTTCGTGGTCTATGAACTCAAGCATTATAGCAGCAATTTGTTCTAAAGCAAGTAATCTTTCTACGTTTTGAATCCGCCTTCGCCAAGGGTATGGCGGATAAACCCTCCAGAGGCGGGCAAGATTGGGTTTGATTGGGTTTGTTTTCACCAAGCGTCCAATTGGATTTATTTTCATAATCCTTTGTTAA
>JAUXAH010000443.1 GCA_030614945.1 Phycisphaerae bacterium | reverse complement strand
ACGACCATATCCATTGACTCGGAAGACCTATCAACCGTGCTCTTATCCAGCCTGGGTCCACTTTTTCTCGGCTCCCAATCAACGTCAATATCCCTGCTGGAGACAAACTTGTATCGCAGGGTCTGGGCTTCCTGGAAATCTACAGTTAACAGCTCATATCCTTCGCTTAACAACTCTTTTTTCTTCCTTAACAGCTCTTTTTCCCCGTCAGCGCATCCTGCAAGAACACTCAGGACGACGGCCGTGAATATTGTTAGTGCAGTTTTCAATTTTACTCCTTCCAAATGAGCCCATAGATTACGAACTATGAACTACGAACCATAACCTGTTTTTAATCAATTTTCTCAAGACGGTAGAGCCGAATGGCGGTCATTTTCAAGGCGGCAGGCCCTTTGTCGTCTTCCTGTTCGTTCGCGGGGTCGACGGCAACCCATTCCGACTGCAGTTTTTCAAGATATTTTTCGATTTTGCCGGCGGTCAAATCCAGCTTTAGCCGGCCGGTATAGGTCTCGATATTATCGAACATTTTGGAAAAGCCGCCTGCTACTTCTTTGTCTAATTGCTCTTCTGAGGTGGGAATAGCGTTCATCTCGACGATGATAATCCGACGACTGTCTGTATCATTGATTTCTTTTAGCGTATAAATTTTTTCGTAGGATTTCGAGCCCATCATACCAAAGGAAAAGGTCTTTATGCTGCTCCACTTGCCACCTGTGCGTAATTGGTTTTTGTCGGCGTCCGGCAGGACTAAGGTCCCGTGACGTTCCTTAATTACATTGGGCTTAAGCAGTGTTAAAGCTGCTTTGTCGGCTGAGGAGCTGCCCTTGAAAGCAGCCTGTGCCTGTTTTACGTCAATAACTTCTGTGACTTTACCTGTGGGTGCGATTTTTATGGTATAACTCTGGCCGATTAAGTTGGCCATTGGGCTGTTTTTGTCTTTTTCTCTGGAACTGTCGAAGTCCAGTACGGTGTTATCTCTAATTATAGAAAGATACTTTAGCCCTTCGATTGTAATCTCTGCAACGGCGTTGCCCTTGTCATCGACGCTTTGTATCTGCCGGGTGAAAGTCATCTCGATTTTGTTGCCGGTCTGACCTCCCCTGAAGGCGGTCTTGTCGGGCAAGGGCCCCTCCCATTTAATGTGCCGCTGTGCCTCTGTCGTTAACTTATAAGTTGTTGAATCCTGAGTGGTGAATTTCAACGCCAGGGTGGCAGCCGGTGCTATTGCGGCCTCCGGCGCTGGTTTTTTGAGCTCGACATCGGGTTTGGCGGCTTCTTCGGCGAGAGGGGCACAGCCCGCTGTCAGAAGCAGCGAACAAATTACCGCAGTCGCCAACCCAGCCCCTCCGAGGGGCGGGGCTAACCAACTGAAAATCTTATCCGACATCATCATTTAGTCTCCCTATAAATTTTGATATTGCGGCAAACCGGGTTCCCATTCAAATTGTAATTATACATTCCGGCTTTCGAAAAACAACCAAATTTTCTTTATTTGTCCTTAATTAGCGGTTAGAATGAACTTTTCGGCCATTCAAATTACTTTGTGAACCCCGCCCCTGCGTAGGGGCTGGGTGAACCGTTTTTGGAGAAACCAAATTATGAGAAGCGATACAGTCAAAAAAGGCTTTCAGCGTGCACCGCACAGGGGTTTGCTTCACGCCTGCGGCTTAAGCGACGAGGATATAAACAAGCCGTTCATCGGTATTGCCAACAGCTTCTGTGAGATAGTGCCGGGTCACGTTCACCTGAACAAGGTTGCCGAGGTTGTCAAGGAGGCCGTCCGCAAGGCAGGCGGGGCTGCCTTCGAATTTAATACCATAGCGGTCTGCGACGGCATTGCTATGGGCCATACGGGTATGAAGTATTCCCTGGCTTCGCGTGAAATTATCGCCGATTCAGTCGAGACTATGGCACGGGCACACTGCTTTGACGGGCTCGTCTGCATTCCCAACTGCGACAAAATCATACCGGGGATGCTGATGGCTGCGGTTCGGCTGAATATCCCGACGATTTTCGTATCCGGCGGGCCTATGGCAGC
>JAUXAH010000348.1 GCA_030614945.1 Phycisphaerae bacterium | reverse complement strand
TGTTCACTGTACCGTGCTTGTTTGCACACCTTCTTACCCTTGCCGGTACGGTAGTAAGTTCAATAAAGTGTTTTGAGAGTGAACAATGATTCAATTTACAGCTAGACGTATCATACTACAACTCTTAAGCGGTGTAGCTAGTACAATAGGTATCGTCATGCTTGTTACAAAGAACGCAACTAGTGGTAGTTTCCTAATCACAGCTGGTGCACTATTACTTGTCATAAGTGTATATTGGAAGTGATGGACAGCGACAGCCACACACTATTTTACCGAGAAATGCAGTACCAAGAAGAGGTCATACTTGCAATAGACGCTGCTATGGTGGAAGTAGAGCAAGCAGCCTTGGTAGAGACGAAAGCAGTACTCGTAGACCTTGGTGACACATTTGATAGTTTACTTAAACAGCAGAAGAAACAGAAAGGAGAACATGGACAACAACAACCAATTAACAGTCGTAGCACTTAACAATAAACAAAAGGACACTCTTATACAAGCCTTACAGCGCCAACGAGACTCCTTGAAGCTATCGCTATCGCAATCGCAATCGCATGTAAAGAGAAGTGAAGTAGTAAGGTCAGCTTCATTCATTAGATGTACATAACCTTGATGCAAGGAAGCAACAGGGCTCGATGTGCCTTCACAAGACTACAGACTCACTGTACAGAATACAGTTGCAGTAAAGGACTATGCATAACGTACCTGAGTGTAGTCGTTCTCATTCTAGACCTTACACGCGTAATCGAGTCCAAGCATAGGCAGCGTCTAACCGGTACTACAGAGCGACTCACTGGTTGCTTAGAGTCACTGGTTAGCACGCTCTGCCTATGAGTTACGGAAACTGGTCTAATGAGTTACGGAAGCTGGTTCGTTAGCACATGAGAGCTGGTTCGGTAGCTTATCTACAACACGTGCATCAAGGAGTACTCCTACATCAATGGCACCGTGAATTTTTGAAAACTCTACACTTTTGAAAAAACTTTTACACTTTACAAGTTTACGAGGTGGCAAGTAGTAAGGAGTAAAGCCAAAAACTTAGCTCAATGTAGTGCCTTACGCCTTCCAGGAACATCCTAGTGTTGATGCTGCAATACTGGGTCTTATTACACTCTTATGAGCTATGCTATTACTATTAGCACTTAATACACGCGTTTACTGGTAGAACAGGTGGATTTGTTAACGATTGTACTCGAAAAATAAAATTGGGCCGATAAAATTTTTTGTTAGGACACAAATATCAATAGTGGTTATAATAAAATTGGAAGATTGAAATATAAGGAGCACAGTATGACAAATAAGATACTGTCGGAAGATGATATACGAGCAATACGTAAGGCGTATCGAGCTGGTGCAAGTATTAGTTCACTGGCAAAGCAATACTGTATGAACGCAGAAACTATACGACAGATAGTGAAGTATCAGACATGGAGAAATGTAGAGTGAGTTGTCTAACCTATGAACAGTCAGTAGAGATTCGTCAAGCATTAGCTAATGGTAGTACACAAAAAGAACTATCAGAGCGTTTCGGCGTGCGTAGGTCAATTATCTCTTCCATCAAACTGGGCCAGACATACAAACGAAAACGCCATAGATCGCCACTAGAACGCTTCGAGGAGAAGTATGTAGTTACACCGGACGGACATTGGAGATGGCTCGTACGTTTATGTTTAGGTCGTGGACACTTTGCATGGGACGGACGGAACCGATCAGCTAGTAGTGCTAGTTGGCTACTTTATAGAGGTGAGATACCAGAAGGTTACTATGTTTTACATAAACGAACATGTCCTTACAGGGATTGTGTCAATCCAGACTGTTTATACTTAGGCACGGCTTTAGAAAATACAGCTGACCGGATAGCTGTTAATGCACCGCACAACTACCCATGTGGCGAGGCGAATTGTAATGCGAAACTCACGGGGGATGCAGTCCGTGAGATACTTACGAAAAGTGCAACTGGTACTACAACTACACAACTGATGAAAGAATACGGCATGGTACGCAGTACTATCAATAATGTATTGAATCGCAAAACTTACAAAAATGTAGTATATAACGGTCCTGTGCTTCCGGATAGCGACGAACGCCGACGACGTGATCTTAGTTCACCAGGTGAAGCTAATGGTAATTCATTTTTAACAGAGGCTATCGTACGCAAGATACGGGCAGACTATACAGCTGGTATACGACAGTGTGACTTAATGCGCAAGTACGGCCTCAAACGCGTACACATCAATAACATCGTTAATCGAAAGAGCTGGAAACGTGTAGTGTAACATAATCAATCGTAACCCATTTATTAAGGAGCCTATCAATGGCAAAAGAAAAGACAGCAGAAGAAGTTGCAGCAGTAAAGGCAGCGAAGGCAGCACAACCACTCCCTAAGATGGAGAATCCCACCGTTTCATTACTCCCACCACTGCGTGAGCCCATCGCAAAGAGAGGACGTGAAACAGAGGAGTCTTTCTCAACGCGATCGAACATGCTGTGGTTAGATTTTCTCAAGAAGGAGAAAAGAGTGCCACAAGACTTAGTACTGGACTTCACAGTTGTCCGGGGTGCCGGTCTACGCGAGAAACTGGCCGAGCGCGAGACCGAGATCGAGGAACTCAAGAAACAGGTCGCCGAGCTGGTAGCATCAGCAAAGAAGTAGTATCGCCGGTGACAAACTGCACGTATGTTAGTGGGGTGGAGGAC
>JAUXAH010000524.1 GCA_030614945.1 Phycisphaerae bacterium | reverse complement strand
ATTATCAGTGTAATAAGATGTGTTTGTTCTTTTCTTCTTTCTTATAGTGTCTTGGTTTTGGTGAGGCAGTAGAGATTTTAATAGGTTTGCAGTATATTCTCTAAATGAAACGCTGTCTCACAAAAGCCGGAGTTGTTAAAGGCTCCGGCTTTTTTTATGCGCTTTGCACACACCCAATTCGCCCCGGCTAATCGAACCAGGCGGTAATAGCGCCTTCTACAAGCAGGTTCGGCCGGCTGCCGCAGATTCCCTGACAAACGCTGACTTGAGCTGGTAAAGACACCGCGTAACGGGAAAAGCTCTTGCGGTATCGCCGCCGGCCTTGACAGCAATGGGGTTAAATGGTAAAATAAATTATGAGAGAAAAGGCTGTCAAAAGCATTGAAAATCCAACCACAGACGGAAGCCGCACCTGATATTTTCTCTGGATTTTAATGTTGCAAAAAAATCAGATTTGATTTAAGGTATAATCCTGTCTCAGTAAAGTAGGGTCGAAATAACGCGAAAAACGCAGAATTAACGGAACAGAAAGCCGGTTGTGCGCATCTTATCGGTGGACAACAGCAAAACGCCGATAAAAAAAAGGAGTATCATTATGGACAAACGAAAAGGGTTTACCCCGTTAGAGGGAACCCGCCTTGCGGGAACCCAAATCAAGATTTCTAATCGGGCAAGTAAAAGATTTCTAACAGGGTTTACGTTAGTAGAACTTTTGGTGGTGATTGCCATTATTGCAATATTGATGGCGATATTGCTGCCCGCAATGAACCGCGCCAGGGAGCAAGGCAAGCGCGTAGTTTGCCTTAACAATCTCAAGCAATTGACGCTTGCGTGGATGTTGTATGCAGACGATAACGATGGCAAGATTGTCAACGGCGCAGGAGGTATCTGGCGCAGCAATGAGGTTCCCTGGGTAGGAAAGTGCTGGCACAACAATTACAGAAGCGGGGCACTACTGGACCCGGACATACAAATAGAAGAAATCATGAAGGGGGCGCTATGGCCGTATTGTTTGAACGTAAAACTTTACAAGTGCCCGACCGGCCATCGGGGACACATGCTCACCTACGCTGCAATGGATGGCGTCAATGGTCTCTCCAGAAGTGGACAAGGAACTATACAAAATGTGCACTGGATGAAAAAGATGATGGCGTTTCGCAGGCCGCACTCCAGAATTGTCTTTATAGATGAAGGCTGGGT
This sequence comes from Phycisphaerae bacterium, assembly GCA_030614945.1. The sequence continues at coordinate 494 of JAUXAH010000524.1, read as the reverse complement.
AACTCCGGACAGTTATGCTGTTAATTTTAATAGGGCCCTATGGTGGGACGACCCTATGATCCGGCACGGTAATGGGACGAGCCTGTCTTTTGCTGATGGGCACAGCGAATACTGGAAGTGGAAAGGCGCAGACACCGTAAGGTTTGGCAAGGAACGAGACATTACTCACCCTAGCAACCACTATTCGCCTGAAACCCCTGAGGGCCATGAGGACCTCCAGAGGATCCAGAAAGGATGTTGGGGAAAATTAGGGTATACACCCTAATAGGCACGGTTTTTTATACCGGTTGATTTTTATTCGGCCGGCCCTATTGGAAGCAGGCCGCCTGAGCCATCTGTCCTCCCAATGGCGGGGGCTTCCAACAGGGTTAATCGCGCGGCTTACCGTTTATTAAGGCGGCCAAAAGAATATGTCTCAACCTGTCAACGCTCAGAGCGCTCAGGTAATCTTCGGTAAAATCCAGCTTAAATCGGCCTCTGAAACTTCTGATTCG
>JAUXAH010000726.1 GCA_030614945.1 Phycisphaerae bacterium | reverse complement strand
GGGAGACAGCAATCGGACGTCGTGACGAGTAAACATTCAAGGCTTCAAAACCATTACAATGTCAGAGGGAGACAGCAATCGGACGTCGTGACGAGTAAACATTCGGAGCTTCAAAACCACTGCAATGGAAACCCAAGGGCGACCGGCGTGGGCGAAGCCCGCCGGACGCCGAAAAGGGAGCGAGGCAGGGATGCCGAGCGACCGTACCGGCGGTGCCGAACGACGACGACCGCCGAGGCCGAAGGCCGAGGCACGCACGGCCGGGACCGGCAGGAAGCCGGTCAGCGACCGAAGGTTTGAGGGAGCGACGGCCGGGCGGAGGAGGAGAGAGGCAGCGAACGGCGGGGCCGATGCGAAGCGGCAGCCGCCGCCGATAGCAAAAACCGGGCCGGGGGCAGAGCCTACCCGGGACCGGTTTTTTGCGCGGCGGCCGTGTTGCAAAGCGAACCAAAGCCGAGCCGAAGGCGAAGGACCGGAAAGCTATGACAATCGTTACAATGTTAAGGCGGTGCAGCCGATTGGTAACAAGCTTGGTGAGAACACCTTTGGCAAAGTCAGGGATTGAGGTCGGAATAACCATACAGACCGCACTACGTTCCAGCACCGAACGGAGTTCGGTGCGGTACGATACTCTCACCTTACGATTGGAAGAACCATGCAGACCGCACTACGTTCCAGTACCGGCCATTCAGGGCCGGTACGATGCGATGCTCTCCTCTTACGATGAGATTGGCCTGACGTAACGGACTACGTTCCAGTACCGGCCATTCAGGGCCGGTACGATGCGATGCTCTCCTCTTACGATGGAGTTGGCCTGGCGTAACGGACTACAGGCCAGCATCGTCCCGTCAGGGACGATGCGGTGAGATGCTGTACTGTGCGATGTTAATGCTACTGCGATGCAAACTTGATGCAAACGCGATGCAGACCCGATTCGTACGTGATGGTTATTGCGGCCAGACGGGTCAGGGGTGGTCAAGGGTTTGTGTTTTTGTCGTATCGGCGTTTATAG
>JAUXAH010000188.1 GCA_030614945.1 Phycisphaerae bacterium | reverse complement strand
AATTAAGACATAGTCGGTGGCAGGGACCTGTGGTGGAGCTGGTACTCCAGGTGAATAAAGGGTTATCTCATGTATGCGGGGTACAGGGCCATGCCAACCCTTTATATAAAGTCTGAAATAACGGCCAGTAATGGGCACATCGAACTTAATTATGCCCCTAAAAGCGTCCGATTCCCTGGTTCTTGTTTCGGGAATATCTTTCCAATTGACAGCATCGTTGCTATATTGCCATATATAGTCTTTTAGTCGTCCTTCCAATCTTGATCTATCACCAAGCTGCCAAATGCGGGAAACTTCCTTAGACCCTCCCAGGTCAAATTTTACCCAATAGGCTAGTTGATTGGGATATCCCTCCCAATAAGTTCCTGCAGCTGCATCACCAACATCTATTATGTTACTTATATTATATCCACTAGATGTCTCTACCCTAATAACAGATGTTCTAATTAATCTTAGGAACGTGTCATCAGAAAACGTATCTAGGAAAAACCTTGACATAGCCCAAAGGCTTTTCTGACCCAAGGTGTCTATAGATCTTGCTCTCCAATAATACTGAGTGTTATCGTCTAATTCATCTCCTTCTTCGAGGAGTTTGCTGGTTACATAAGCTGTTTCCGGGATATCCGTATACTCGATGAGATAGCTACTGTCGAAAGTAGGAACCTTATCAATTTGAATTGTATATGTTCGATTGCCTATTCCTCCGGTGCTGTTAAAAAACGATAACAAAGGTCTTTTATTGGTTGCTATTACATCCTCGCGGGGATTGTTAGTGAGATTGGGTGGTCTAGGGGGATCTCCCTGATTTCCTATCGTTGATGCCATCTTATATGTGATCACTCCTTTCTAAAAGTATCTCAAATCTTTCCCTAATCTCCCGATTGATCTGCCTGGCTGCCCTCTCAGGGAAGAGCAGCGTTCGTGAATGTGCAGGTGTTTTGTCGTACAGTCTTTGACTAGCATTAACTGTTCCCTTTCGTGTTCTTAGCGAGAGTCACGACCGCTTCCATCTTGCATAGCTCCTTCAGCGGGATATGGCAGTAAATGTAATGTTCCTTCCCTGCAATTTGCCTAGGAGGGTCCTGCTCTTCGCATATGTCGCCGAGCTTACGAGGACAGCGAGTGTGGAAATAACACCCACTAGGAGGATTGAGGGCACTGGGAACCATCCCGCCGAGGCGGATGATGCGTTTCTGCTTTGCGGAGGAGTCGAGTATGGGCACAGCCGAGAGCAAAGCCTCCGTATACGGGTGATAAGGTGGTGAGTAGATGGCCTCGGCAGGGCCAATCTCGCACACTTTTCCCAGATACATAACAGCCACGTAATCGGAGAAAAAACGAATCACGCTGAGATCGTGAGAGATGAAGATCATCGCGATGTCGTATTCTTTCTGGAGGTCCAGCAGCAGATTCAGAATAGCAGCCTGCACCGAAACATCCAGGGAGGACGTCGGCTCATCGCATATCAATAGCTTGGGATGGCCAGCAATGGCCCTGGCCAGGGCCACTCGCTGCTTTTCCCCTCCACTGAGCTGGCGTGGCAAGCGATTGTAATAGCTCTCATCCAGCCGGACAGCCTCTAACAAGCGGATTACTTCTTTCATTCCTTGGTTACGTGAGACTTTCCTAAAGCGGCGCAGCGACCGCCCGATCTGGTATCCCACACTGAAGGAAGGGTTCAGGGTAGAGTCGGGGTTCTGGAAGACCATTTGAAGCTCCTTAATGAGCCTCCTGTCGCGCTTCGATACCGGCGCTAGGATATCGAAGCCCAAGAATTCCAGCTTGCCACTGATAGGCAATTCCAAGCCGACGATAGTCTTGGCCAATGTACTCTTTCCACAGCCCGATTCGCCCACGATTCCCAACGTATGCCCCTTTGTCACCGCGAAGCTAACATCGTCTACCGCCTTGACGTATTGCTTCTTGCCCAGACCAAACAGGCTGATTAACGACTTCCCTCTCTGCTTGTAATAGGTTTTGACATGTTCAGCCTGCAGTATCGGTTCACTAGCATTTTCTCGCCTGCCCCCCGCCGTTAGCTCGGGGACCAGACCCTCTGGCGGCTGCCATTCTGCCTCGGCTATCTCCTCGGCGAAATGGCAACAGATGAAGTGACCAGGCACTACTTCGCGCAATTCCGGGTGCTTCTGCCGACAGGACTCACGAGCGTACTGGCAACGAGGCGCGAAAATGCAGCCGGGCGGTAAGTTCGTTGGCGAAGGGACCCGCCCTGGGATAGGGGGGAGATAGCTTGATTTCTTGCTTTCACCCAGTTTGGGCACGCAACACATGAGCGCCTGAGTGTATGGGTGCATGGGTTTCAAGAGGATATCCTCAACTGAGGCTTGCTCCACTATCTCGCCGGTGTACATCACGCCCACCTTGTCGCAGACATGGGCGATGACGCCCAGGTTGTGGCTGATGTACAGGATGGTCGTGTCGAATTCGCGCCGCAGCTCGGCGATCAGATCCAACACGCCTGCCTCCACGGTCACGTCCAAGGCGGTGGTCGGTTCGTCCATAATCAAGAGGGCCGGGTTATTAAGCAGGGCTATGGCAATGACCACTCGCTGCTGCTGGCCGCCGGAGAGCTGATGAGGGTAGCGGAGCATCATCGCCTCTGGGTCGGGCATGTACACCCCTTTCAGCATCTCGATACATTTTTCATAGGCCTCTTCCTTGCTGAGGCCGCGGTGAACGATCAATACCTCGCTCAGTTGCTCCCCGATGCGCAAGCATGGATTGAGGGCAGCTAAGGGATCCTGATACACCATGGAGATTTGGTTGCCGCGCAGACGGCGTAGCTCCTCCTCGCTCCGCCCCCGCAGCTCTCGCCCCTGGAAGAGGATGCTGCCATTAAGGATCCTGCCATTACGATCTAAGAAGTTGACAATGCCAAAGGCAACCGTGCTCTTGCCACAGCCCGATTCGCCCACTAGGCCAAGAGCCTCTCCTCGATAGATCTCAAAGGAGACATCACGCACCGCCGACACCTCGCCCTTACGCATCTTATATGAGATGGCCAGGTTTTCGACTCTCAAGACGGGTGTTTTTATATTTTCCATACTCTACTCCCCAACTGTTCACTGATAGCGCATTGTTTCCTCGTGTAGGCCATCGGCGAAGAGGTTAAGCCCAATCACCAGGGACGAGATGGCCAGCGACGGCCACAAGACGGCCCAGGGATTGATCCAGATATTGATGCGCCCTTGAGCGACCATGCTGCCCCAGTCAGGTGCAGGGGGTGGCAGACCAAGGCCCAGGAAGCCCAGCGTGCCGATGGCAAAAACGGCATAGCCTATTCGCAGCATGGCATCCACGATAATGGGACCGCGGGCATTGGGCAGGATTTCCACAAACATTATGTAGAAAGGGTTTTCGCCTCTCAACTCTGCCGCGGCGATGTACTCCCTCGTGCGGATGTCTAAGGTCAAGCTGCGCACTAGCCGGGCGATACCTGGTGCACCAGCGATCGTAATTGCAATTACCACGTTTATAACGGAAGGCCCCAGAGCAACGATGATGATCAGGTAAAGCAAGATAACTGGAAAGGCCATTATTGCATCGAGAACACGCATCACAATCTCGTCTATCCACCCGCCGAAGTAGCCGCCTATCAGTCCCAGGGTGGTACCGATAGCTAGAGCGCAAAGCACCGACAAAGGGGCTAGGACTAAGATAGTTCGAGCGCCGTAGATAAGTCGAGCCCAAAGGTCCCGCCCCAGGTGATCGGCACCCAGTGGATGCTCCGCGGAGGGGCCCAGATTTATGGCCTCGGGGTCCAGCTCTAGAGGACCGTAAGGCGTCATGAAAGGTGCAAAGATAGCTACCAGAATCCAGAAGCTTACAAGCCCCAATCCTATGAGCGCTACTTTGGATGCCAGAATGGGGGCAATCGCATCTCGAAAGCGCTGCCCAAGCGACCGGCGCGTCGCGATGCCCAAAGGGCTGGCTTGTTCCCCTATCGCCATAACTTCACATCTCCTTTCCCGGCTTCCTAACTTACGGCTTACCAAACGCTCAGGTATACCGGATGCGAGGATTGAGGAAGGTATAGATAATGTCGGCTACCAATTGCGTTCCCACGGCCAGGAAAACCATCACCACGACCACCGCTTCGACGACGAAGACATCCTTCCACAACCCTGCTCTATATAGGTAGTTTCCCAAACCCGGGAAGCCAAAGATCGCTTCCACTACTACAAGTCCTCCCATCAGCCAATTGACGTGTAACATAATGACCGTGATAGGGGCCATTAAGGCGTTACGCAGAGCATGCTTGAAGACGATACGCCAGTAGGGCAGGCCCTTTAGAAAAGCCGTGCGGATATAGTCCGCCCTCATCACCTCCACCATACTGGCACGCGTGATGCGCAGCACGTAGCCCAGTTCTACCAGGGCGAGCGTTAGGATAGGCAAGACTAGCATTTCGGGTTTTTCGAAAATCGCTCGCTCGCTCGCGAACACGGTCACGCCAGGTACCAGTCTCAACCAAATGGCGAATATCAGGATCAGGAATATGCCGACCGCAAAGGACGGAGTGGAGGTGCCCGCTAAACCTCCAATGGAGATGATACGGTCGAGCGCTTTTCCCTCATTGAGACCCGCAATTAATCCCAGCACGAGGGCTAGAGGCATGACAATAACGAATGCCAGACCGGCGAGGATAGCCGAGTTCTGAAGCCGCCGAAAGAGTGTCCCAGCAACAGGACGGCCGGTCTGCACTGATATGCCAGGATCGCCGCGCAATAT
>JAUXAH010000314.1 GCA_030614945.1 Phycisphaerae bacterium | reverse complement strand
CTGGTTGGCGACCAGGCGGTAGTAGACCTGCCGGACGGTCAGGGGGTTGTACTCCATCAAGACCGGGCGGGCGTCATCGATGATGCGCTGCGTCTTCCGTTGTCTGGTCCTGGCTGGACCTCGGCAAGGTCCGGATCAGGGTCGTCTGGCGGGTAGATGGTGACGTTTTGCAGGCGCAGGTGTATGGAGCATTTGACGCCATCGATGGCCTCGAGATCGGCTTGGAGTTTGTCTGCTCTTTGCTGGGCCTCGGTGATCATGCCCTTGGCAAGCAGGGCCAGGAGGCTGTCGCCGGGCACGTCGATGGTGGCCCAGAAGCTGCCTTGGACGTAGAGATCGGCTTTCATGGTCTACGGCTCGTCGGATGACGGGAGCGGCGCCATGGGGTCGAGGCAGGTGGCCACGTTGTAGGTGTGGTGCCAGACTTTCAGGTTGTCGTTCTTGGCCGTGTTGAGGGCGTCGATCCAGTGAGCGTCGTAGTTGGCATCGTTGGCGAGGTCCAGGGCTTCGTCAAGTAGGAGCCGGATGGTGTTGGCCAGGTGGTGGCAGGAGCGGATCTTGGCTTGGATTCTGTACATGGGAGCGTTCTCCTAGGGTTCATGTTGGCAAAGTTTCGGGTCAAGGGTGGTGGCGATGTCCAGGAGCTCGTCGTGGGCATCGCGGAGTCGGACGATGGCGGCGGCGATGGTTTGGATGAAGGGGCGCGGCAGCTTGTTTCGTTCGGCGAGCTCAAGGGCAGCCTCGGTCTGGCGCTGTAGGGAAGCGAGTGGATCCAGAACGGCGTCCAGCATGGTGGAGACGGTGTTACTTGTCATTGGGAGGCTCCCCGAGGGGGGTCAAGGGAGCCACGCGCTCCCTCGTGTTCCCCTGACCCCGAACGCTGAGAAGGATCGGGAGCGTGTCGGCAAAGCCTGGGAGGGGGGCCTGGATCATCAAGGTGGTGCCGGGTTCCTGGAAGACTTTGAGACTGGCGTAAGGTTTGGGGTCGGGTTTCATGGGAGCACGCTCTTGAGCCAGTCGATGAGGTAGGCGCTGGCTAAGAACGCGAGCAGCCAGGCGGTGAGCACGGTGTAGATGTAGAGCCAGGGATGGTCGATGGTCCAGTCGGCAGGCGGTGGTCGGGTCGGGTCGGGTTTCATGGGAGCGGTCCTTTCAGTGTAGGTATCGGCGGGACAGACTGATTGCAATAGGGCAGTTCAGTAGGGTGGAAAGAGCATGATGCCTTGGAGGCAGACGCCGCCACAGTTGTAAGGTATGGAGTCGCCACCGCCATCCGGGAAGTAGGCGTGCGCTCCGGCCTTTCCCTCCATGTAGATGCCGTGGGTGTCGGAGACGAAGATGACGTGATTGAGTGGGCTTGGGGGTGGCCCAGAGCCGGAAGTGTCGCGTGCCAGGTAGAGACGATCGGGATTTTCCCAGAGGGCGGTGTGCCTGCGGGAGTAGATCTGGGTGGCTCCCCAGTCCTCCCAGGTGAGTCCGGAGTTTGGGCTTTCCCAGATGTGATTGTCCTGGAGGACGCGAAGAAACTCGTGGTTGGTTGGATCGATCCAGAGGTTGGCTCGGTTGGCGTAGATGTAGGTGCCGAGCTTCTCGGTGTCGCTGATGTTGACCCAGACGCCCCCGTGGGATGCGGAGCGGAAGAGTTGCATGGGGAAGTAGCCGATGCCGTAGCCGCCCATGTAGACGATGGACTGGTCGGTGGGATCGACCAGGCAGCGGCAGGGGTGGAGCATGAGGCCGGTGTAGCCTCCCTGGGTGAAGGTCTCTGCGTTGTCGTAGGAGCGATGGATGTAGGAGCGGCCGCCCCACTCGTGATTGACGGTGGCATAGATGACGTCTCCGGCCGGGTGGGGACTTGATCCCTGTAGGATGCCGGTGGAGAGGTTTCCGACCCCATAGACGAAGCCGTCGTGGATGTCGGACTTGGTCCAGGTGGCGCCATAGTCTGGGGAGCGCAAGAGTCGAGCGCAGTTTTGGCCGTTGACGAAGCCGCTGACGAGGAGGTAGAGGTAGCCTGGGTGGTTGATGTTGGTGGCGAGCCACCACATGGTGCCGCCTGAGAGACCGGAGAGGGCGCGCGATTGCGGCCCGGTGAGAAGGGGCAGCCAGGCGGGCGAGACGGGCGGGACGCGGTGGTAGAGAATGCGCTCGCCGGGATCTCCGGCAAGGGCGTAGTGGCGGTATTGGACGCCGAGCGGGTCGGGCTCGAGCTGCCAGATGTGCAGGGAGTAGAGGCCGCCGTTGGAAGGGCGCCAGACAGGGGGTGGTCCGCCTGGGCCGGAGAAGCTGTCGGTATAGAAGACGCCTTTGAAGTTGGTGCCGACGTACATTTTTTCGGTCCAGAGATGGATCTCTGGCGGGGGGACGTGCATGAGTGGCCCCTGGATCTCCAAGCCGTAGGGTCCGAGGGGAGCGAACAGGTAGTACCAGATGTGGACGTCCGACTCTAGGTTCTGCAGGAGCCAGACGTGATCGCTGGTGTCTCCGGGCCAGTTTTGTTCGACGATGATGGGAGTGTCCCAGATGTACTTGTAGCCGCAGAAGACCTGTTTGCCCCTGATGACCTTCCAGATGGCCTTGCGGCGGGGCTTGTGGAAGGCGTAGGCCATCCAGAGGTGGTCGGGGAAGTTGGTCCAGGCACAGACGTAAAGCTCGTTCCAGGATCGGGTGTGGTTCAAGTAGGTCAAGACCCACCAGGAGGGGGGCGGTTCCATGTGGCGTCCTCATTCGGGTTCGCGTTCTCGCCAGAATTCGGCGATGGTGAAGATGCCGTCTCCCCAGGGACATTGGTAGCCGAAACCGTAGGTGGCCTGGGTGCGGCTGCACCGGTGTTGGACCTCCAGGACTTTTTCGGCGGCGAGGGTGAAGCGGCCGCTGACCCAGACGCGTTCCTGCTCATTTTGAGCTAGTTGGGCAAAGTCCTGGGGGCCAAGGAGAAGGAGCGTGCTATCTGTGACGTTGTAGAGTCGCGCTTGGTGTGTGTTGACCGCGAATGCCGGGCAGGAGATCAAGCAACGGTAGGAGGCGGCGGGCAGG
>JAUXAH010000482.1 GCA_030614945.1 Phycisphaerae bacterium | reverse complement strand
CGCCGACCACCAATTTGATAACATCACGCAAGCCTGGCTTTACGGCGACCATTACAAATGGCGCGCAATGAGGGCCAACGGCATACCGGAAAAATATATCACCGGCGACGCAGGCGATTATGAAAAGTTCGAAAAATGGGCAGAAACCGTTCCCTATACTTTGCGCAATCCTCTTTATCACTGGACCCACCTGGAACTCAAGCGCTATTTCGGCATCAGCGACAAACTGTTAACTCCCGGTACCGCAAAGGAAATCTACGAAACCTGCAGCGAGATGTTAAGAACGCCCCAGTTCAGCTGCCGCAACATAATGCGCAAAATGAACGTCAAGCTTGTCTGCACCACCGAAGGCCCGCTCGATTCACTGGAACATCACAGAAGAATCCGACAAGACGGTTTTGAAATAAAAGTTCACACTGCCTTTCGGCCGGACAAGGCTATGGCCGTCGAAGACCTCCCAGCCCTGAACGCCTGGGTCGATAAACTCGAAGGAGCTTGCGACATTGAAATAAATAACTTCGCCTTATATATCGAAGCGCTCCGCGAGCGTCACTACTATTTCCACGAAAACGGCTGCCGCCTCTCCGACCACGGTCTCGAAACCGCTTACGCCGAAGACTACACCGAAACCGAAATCAAAAATATCTTTAATAAGATAAGGTCCGGCAAAAAGCTGGACCCGTTAGAGTCTCTCAAATTCAAATCAGTGATGATGATTGAATTCGCCCTGATGGATTATGAATCGGGATGGGTTATGCAGCTTCACCTCGGCGCCCTTAGAAATACCAGCACGCGAATGCTAAAAACAGTCGGCCCCGATACCGGCTTCGATTCAATCGGCGATTTCGAGACAGCAAGACCTTTGGCCAAATTCCTCGATGTCCTCGATAAGAACAACGAGCTGCCCAAAACCATTCTGTACAACCTTAATCCGAGGGACAACGAGCTTATCGCCACTATGGTCGGCAACTTTCAGGATGGCTCCACGCCCGGCAAATTGCAGTACGGCTCCGCCTGGTGGTTCCTCGACCAGAAGGACGGAATGGAAAAGCAGCTAAGCGTGCTTTCAAATATGGGCCTGTTGAGCCGTTTCGTTGGTATGCTTACAGATTCGCGAAGCTTCCTCTCGTATCCAAGACACGAATATTTCCGCCGAATACTCTGCAATATCCTCGGCAGCGACGTCGAAGCAGGACTCTTGCCGGACGATACGGCCCTGCTCGGAAAAATGGTCGAGGACATCTGCTTCGACAACGCCGCAAACTATTTTCCGATGGAGTTGGATTGACCTGCCAGCCAGATTTTTATTATAACAGACTCGAAGTCTAAGGAGTTCTTCTTGCAACCCCGGCGGGCACAAAGTAAAATGTTCTTAGCATAGAACGCGATACGCAATACGATATACGCAATACGAAATGGGTCGGTGCCCGAGTGGCTAAAGGGAACGGGCTGTAAACCCGTTGGCGTAAGCCTACGTTGGTTCGAATCCAACCCGGCCCATTCCATTCGCCTAAACGCTTCGCACTTTGTAAAGCCCGGAAACGTTGGAAGACATAAAATAAGAGAAAAAATATGGATAAAAAAAGGAGTAATTTAGCAATGTTGATTCCAACAATAATAATGGCCGCGCTTGCAATCATTTTTCTTTTCATAGGATACTACAAAGGACAGGGCCGGCACGTCAGCGGTATTAAATCCGCCCTGAATATGACCGTTGTAATCCTGCCGTTACTAATCTTCTCCTTCATCGTGGCCGGTATGGTTCAGGTCCTTCTGCCACAGGAACTAATATCGAAAATGGGTAGGCGCCGAATCCGGCATACGAGGAATATTCATCGGCACAGTGGCCGGCGCTCTCGTCCCCGGAGG
>JAUXAH010000108.1 GCA_030614945.1 Phycisphaerae bacterium | reverse complement strand
AAGAGAACCTGATGAACAAGTGGTGGTGGCTATTGCTGACAATCCTGTGCTGGACCGGCGCGGGATTTGCAATATTCGGTGTCCGGCAAGAGCGGTGCCGCGGCGTTACCCCCCTGCCGAGTCAGGTGAACAGAATTGTCTCAATGGCTCCGAACCTCACAGAGATACTTTTTGCTTTGGGTCTGGATGAAAAAATCGTTGCGGTCTCCAATGACAGTGACTACCCTCCGGAAACAGCCGACAGGAGCAAAGTAGGGACCTTTTGGCAGCCGAATATCGAAGCGGTGATAGCAGCTAAGCCCGATCTCGTAATTACACTCGGATTCAGCCAGCAAAGGAATCTCGCTCAGCGACTGAAACGAATCGGCTATAACAGCTTGGCGCTGAACATTGAAAAGGTGAGCGAGCTTTTCGAGGCGATTGAAAGAATTGGTGCAGCGACCGGCAGGCGGTATGAAGCAAATGAATTAGTGGGTAACATCAGGAAAAAACTGGATAACCTCTCAGCTCTGGTTGGCACAAATGACAGGGTAAAGGTACTCTGGATTGTCCAGAGAGAGCCCTTACGGGTGGCAGGATGCGACACGTTTGTTAACGAGATGATAAAAATGGCTGGGGGCGAAAATGCCATCGGGCCAACGGTATATAAGTATCCGCCAATTGGGGCTGAGGAAGTTATTGCCGGCCGTGCGGATGTTATAATCGAACCGGCGATGGAGCAAAAAAACCTGGCCGGACAACAGGATAAGGCATTGCAGTACTGGAGCAAGTTTAAGAATGTACCGGCTGTGAGAGACAGGCGAGTTTACGTTATAGACGGCGATACGGTATCGCGGCTTGGCCCACGACTGTATGAGGGAGTGGAAACAATCGCTAAGTGCTTAAGGCCGGAGCTTTTTGAGAACTCCAAATAAAGTAAAAATTTGCCAATAAGACACAAAGCCGCAAAGAAATATTTAGAATTATTAAAAAACAAATATAAATAAACCTTGGTGTCTTGGTGCCTTTGTGGCTAAAAATTAAAAATGAACGAATTACTGACAGCAAAAAAGGTGGTCGTGAGGGTCGCATCGGCACTTGTAGTGCTGGCAGCGGTGATGTTTGTCTGTTCTTTGATAGGCGCCAGGAATGTCCCGTTGAAAGCGGTATTTGTGCCGGTCAGGCTGCCTCGGGTTATTCTCGCTGCTATTGTCGGTGCGGCACTTGCATGTTCGGGCGTCGTTTTCCAGGCACTTTTGCGAAATCCCCTTGCAGACCCGTATATACTTGGTATTTCAAGCGGAGCCGGACTGGGGGCAATTATCGCAGTCATCAGCGGATTTAGCTGGACGCTGTGGGGACGCTCGCCGATAGCGGTCTTCGCATTTGCAGGAGCGCTCGGGACGGTCTGGCTGGTGTGGTTCATCGGCCGAGTGACGGGAAAGTCTCATGTAACCGGCTTGCTGCTCGCGGGGGTGGTCGTCAACGCCTTCTTTTCAGCGCTGATTATGTTCTTGACATCCGTAGCAAAAAGCCAGCAGGTATATGCGACGATATTCTGGCTCATGGGTAATATGACCGAAGAAGATTTTCTTGTCCTGTGGCTCGGGGCAGGATGTGTAGCGGCAGGGATGCTCACGCTATTTTACATCAGTCCGCAGTTAAATGCCATCAGCTTCGGCGAGGACGACGCCAGGAGTATGGGCGTAAACACTGCCAGGACACGAACAATCGCCTTTGCGGTCGCAGCCTTTATAACCGCTGTTGCGGTCAGCTTAAGCGGCCTCATAGGATTTGTGGGGCTGGTCGTTCCGCACGCAGTAAGACTGGTATTCGGCCCCGACCACCGTCAGCTGCTTCCGTTAAGTGGTATTGTCGGGGCGATATTCCTGGTGGCTGCTGACACACTGGCGCGTATCATCGTTGCTCCTGCGCAATTGCCTGTTGGGGTGGTGACGGCCATTGTGGGCGGGCCATTCTTCCTCGTTCTGCTGGTTAAGCACACGCATAAGGTCGGCTGGCTAAGCAAATGAGCATTATAGAAGTTAGCCATTTGAGTTTTGGGTATCCTGTGGGACCTCGTTTTGCAACAGGTCGCAAAACGGAAACACACGTTGAGGTTCTGCGGGACCTGAGCTTGGAAGTAATGGCCGGGACGTTTCTGGTAATAGCAGGGCCAAACGGCGCAGGCAAAACAACGTTGCTAAATCTGCTTTGCGGAACACTGGCGCCCAAATCAGGCTCGATAAGAATTGATGCGGCGGCAATAGAATCATACAGCAACGAAGCCCTCGCCGCCAAAGTAGCGGTTGTACGACAGGAATTCGTGCCGGTATTTGGCTTTTCGGTAATCGAGATGGCTACGATGGCAAGAACGCCTTACTATGGCCAAATGGGATTTGAGAGCAAAGCCGACAGGGACATAGTCAACGAAGCGCTCGAGGCAACCGACACGGCTCAGTTTGCCTCCCGAACGCTCGCAAGCCTGAGCGGCGGCGAGAGGCAGCGGGTTTTCATCGCAAGGGCGCTTGCACAAAACACCGCTATTTTGCTTCTGGATGAGCCGACGAGCTTTCTGGATTTGAAACATCAGGTTGGAATATATGATTTGCTCAAAAGGATACAGCTTGAAAAAGGTAAAACAATCGTAGCCATAACGCACGATATCAACCTGGCAGCCCAATACGCAGACGTTATCCTACTTCTCGGAGCCGACGGCAGTTACCAGTACGGCCGCGCCAAAGATGTTTTCTCCACGGAGCAAATCGAGAAAGTCTTTGGCGTCAGGACCTTTTCAGGCAAGATCGGGCAGGAAAAATTCTTCATTCCTTTAGGCAAATTTGCAAAAGATAGCGCACAAATCAACGGCAAACCGGACAGCAGCCGACAGAAATAACCACAGCCACTTGTTGCTGTAACTGCTTATTCTTCAAGAAGTTAACGCCGCCGAAGTAAATTCGTTTGCATAATTTAATTGTGCCGGCTATACTCTCACGACTTAGTATTGCCTTTTTGGATAAAAGTAGTATTGTACATAACACACTTTAATATGTTATAATGCTTTTTTCGCAGATGTCCAAAGAAAGGTTTAGTAGCAAGAAAGGTAGACGAAGAAGTGGCACAGAAACGCAAAAAGGCTTCAGGAGAAAAAACGAGCTCAGCTCGGACAAAGAAAAGTCGTTTGACTACCGCCGACATTGAGCGTTTCAAACTAATGCTGCTGGAAAAACGCAGGCAAATCCTGATAAACGTAAACGAAATTGAAGACGAAGCTCTCAAAAAGTCCCACTTGGATGCAACCGGAGACCTCTCAAGTATGCCAATCCATATGGCCGACCTCGGAACCGATAACTACGAGCAGGAATTCGCTTTGGGATTGATGGACAGCGAGAGGAAACTACTGCAAGAAATCGACGATGCGCTGCAGCGTATCGAGCAGGAAGCTTATGGCATCTGCGAAGCGACCGGCAAACCAATAGCCAAGGCTCGGCTCAAAGCCAAGCCCTGGGCCAGATACTGTGTTAAATATGCACGAATGCTGGAACAGGGGCTTGTAACAGAGCCGGAACAATCAACATCAGAGCCGCAAAAATATGAAAGCATGGACGAGTCAGAAGAAGCCTCTAATAGCTAAAGCCGACTTTGACTTGCCCCTGACGACAACAAGCAACAGCATACGAGAAAAGCTCAACAGGTTACCTGAGGGAGGAGGGCTTTTTCATATTCGCCGAGCCGATTTTCTCATTATTTTAGAAACGGCTGACAAAAATATATTGCATTCTGCGCCGGAAAAGGTAGATTAATATCTTAGTATGAAACACAGATGTCCAATCTGCCACAAAACCGTTAAGCTGTCACCTCAAGCACAAACCGAAGAAGGAAAATTCTTTCCTTTTTGCTCAAGGCGGTGTAAATTAGTGGATTTGGGAGTCTGGCTGGATGCCAAATACAAGATAATTTCCGAGTTACAGTCGCAGCAATCTGCCGAGCCACCCGATAATTCCTCCGATACCCCTTCTGACAAGCGGTAAATGACGATATTCTAAAATAAAATATTGCGAAATTTGTTGAAAGCGACTGATAATAACTATATATTTTTCGTACCTGTTCTCTATAATTAAGACAAGGCAATTGTAACCCTTTTGAAAGGACGCAAAATGCACAGCGAAAAAGAGCTCTCTCAAGTTTTTGACACTGTTCTCTTCCCAAAGATATTCCAGGCCTTCCGTATGGCCATTCAGCCAAGCAAATTAATAATCGCTTTTCTGGCAGTGGCTATTATATGCCTGGCCGGCTGGATTATGGACCTTATAGTTGTTGCCACATCAGGTCAAGGTGAAACTGGCGTATTTTCCACACTCTGGCATACGACCGCAAAAGGATTTCACGGCGTAGTATACTCACTATTACTCTTCGACCTGCCGGGGGTAAAGGCAAATATTACTGAGTGTTTTACGGCAGTGGGAAAGGTGCTTACGGACCATTATCTTTATTGCATCATCTTTTTTGTAATAACACTTGCTGTGATTTCCGTTGCAGGCGGAGCCATTTGCCGAATTGCGGCGCTGCAATTTGCCCGAGGGGAAAAACCAGGCCTGACCGAGGCGCTGCGATTCAGCGCAAAAAGATTCACAAGTTTTTTCACAGCGCCTCTGGCACCGCTCGCCATAATTATCTTCATAGGCCTGTTCATATTTCTTTTAGGACTGATGGGCAACATTCCGAGGGTCGGTGGGTTGATAATGGGTATCTTTATGCTGTTAGCTTTGATTGCAGGCGCGCTGATAGCAGTCGTTTTGATAGGGGCGATCGCAGGATTTAACCTGATATTCCCTGCCGTGGCATACGACGATTCAGACTGTTTTGATGCGATAAGTCGTTCTTTTGGTTATGTATATGCAAAACCGTGGCGGATGGGCTTTTATACGGCGATAGCTGTGGTTCACGGCGCAATTTGCTACATGTTTGTGCGATTTTTTGCCTTTTTGCTGCTGTGGGCCACCTACTGGTTTTTGCAGGTCGGCGTCCTGGGTGACAACGGCAAGCTTACAGCAATCTGGCAGAAGCCGGACTTCGGGAGCTTACGTGGTTTATTGGTTTTGCCGGGAGGAACAGAATCAGTTGCAGCCTTTTTGGTATACTTATGCTTACTGGCTGTCGTCGGTTTAATAGTCGCTTTCATAATAAACTTTTATTTTTCCGCCAATACTATAATCTATTCACTTATGCGCAACAGAGTTGATAATACCGCTCTGGAGGACATTTACACACATTTCGAGGATGTCGAAACTGAGCTGACCACAACCGAATCCGGGGCCGAAGAAGTGCAGACAGACCCGGAAACGTAGCCGGATTTATCGTCTTCAACAGAGTAACAGAATAACTTCTTTGCGCGAATATCTCAAAGTATGGCGGATGGATGGTTCTGGATTGCGGGGGGTTTTGCGTCACGCCCCGTGCTATGCTCACAAGGATGCTAATTTCTCTCTCAAGGAGCTTTCATATCCTTATTACAGCCTTCCAGAGACTATATAGAGGTCGGTGGACATCCCAATTGTATAGCGATAATCCCTTGACACACGCTTAAGCTGTTGTTATACTTAAAGGCAAAACTATGGTGCTGAGAAAATATGCCTGACTCAAACACAAACCTAAAAAGCAAGAATCAAAACCCACCGGAGCTCTCAACTCCTCCTGCGGCGTTGCTCACGTTTCGCAAGCCCCTGATTATACTTGCTCATATAGTTGTTTTCGCTGCCTCTTTGATGCTTTCTTTCCTGCTGACAAAGAATATGCGGCTCGAACGCAGCTGGCTTGTAGAGCAATACCCTCGTTTGCTGTTGTTTTTCATCATCATCAAGCTGGTGATATTCGGACTTTTCAAACAATATCGTGGCTGGTGGCGATATGTCGGCATATCGGACCTTACCGGGATTCTGCGGGCTTCACTTGTAAGCACTATAACTATTTTCGTTTTATGGTTTGCAGTAGTGCTGCAAATCGATGCGGTCCGCGGGTATCTTCCGGACATAGTCGACATAGCACAAAGCATATTTTGGCTCGATCTTGCCGGCACATTTTTGCTGCTGGCCGGACTGCGAATGGTAATCCGGCTGTACTACGAGGAGTTCCGCACCGTCGAAGCCGGCCGGTTGAAACGATTCCTCATAGTCGGCGCAGGCAATGCCGGCGAAGCCCTCCTGCGAGAAATTCACCGTATGCCCGTAGCTCAATACGATGTTATCGGCTTTATCGATGATGACCCTTCCAAGCAAGGCCTTAATATTCACGGAATAGCGGTACTCGGTACTGTTGAGCAACTGTCCAAAATCTGCAAGGCCCGCAACATCGAAGAGATTGCCATCGCAATGCCCGAAGCCGGCCATCACCAGCTAAGACACGTTATCAGGGTATGCGAGGGCGCTAAAATTCGGTTCCGGACAGTACCTTCTATTACCGATATTGCTTCGGGTAAGTTCCGTGTCTCTCAGATTCGAGATGTCGATATTAACGATTTGCTCGGCAGAGAAGCTGTCGAGCTTGACCTGCATTTGATAGAAGACTTTGTGAAAGATAAAACAATT
>JAUXAH010000599.1 GCA_030614945.1 Phycisphaerae bacterium | reverse complement strand
GTCCATTAAAGACTTCGTATCTTCGAAAGGTCGGCGTATTTTAGCATCAGCGATTTTGTCTGTCCAGAGTTAAATTTGACTACGACGATGCTGTTTTCGCCCATATCAATAAACTCCTGGACGGTGCCAGGGCCGAAAGAATTGTGTTTTACGAACTGGCCTTTTTTGAATTGCGAATTTAGAATTTCGAATTTAGAATCTTGAATTTGTGCCACGCCAGTATCGCTATAAAGATGTTGATTTTCGGCAGTTTGTTCGGTGAAGTCAACGCCAAGTTCAAAAAGAAACTGCGAGGGTATCGTCCTTAGTAATTGGCCTCGCACTGTCCGGTATCTGGCACAACTTATATACAAGCCGACTTTGGCGCGGGTTATGCCGACAAAAAAGAGTCGGCGTTCTTCTTCCAGCTCGTCTTCATCTTCACCGGCGTTGCTCCTTTCGTGTGGCAATAAGCCGTGTTCGAGGCCGACGATAAAGACATTTTCAAACTCGAGGCCCTTTGCACTGTGCAATGTCATCAGGGCAACACGGTCGGTGGATGGGTCATACGCATCGGCATCGCTGAAGAGCGCTATTTGTTGAAGATAATCGAGTAGTGAAGGCTCCTCTGTCTGCTGGTCATATCTGTGAGCGGCATTTATCAGCTCGTTAGCGTTTTCGAGTGCGGTTTCACTTTCAACGCCGGCGTCCCGAAGGAATTTTTCCAGGCCGGATTCGACAAAGACGCGCTCGGTAAGCGGGGCGACTTTGCCGGCAATATCTTTTTTGAACTGTTCGAGCATATCGACAAAGGCGACAATCTTGGCTTTTGCAGCTTTAGAGAGAGAATCGATATCCTCTGCGCTTTTTAGCCCATCGAAAAAGGTAATATTATGCAAAGCAGCATAAGCACGGACTCTGTCAACGGTTGTTTTTCCTATGCCGCGGGTCGGAGTGTTAATGATGCGCAACAGGGCAATTTCATCACTGGGATTGACAAGTATTTTCAAATAGGCGAGCAGGTCGCGGATTTCTTTTCTGTTGTAGAATTCTACGCCACGAACAACCTGGTAGGGTATTTTATTACGGATAAATGCTTCTTCAAGCATTCTGCTCATAGCATTAACACGATAGAACACGGCTATATCGTTCAGGGAAACACCTTCTTCAATCAGCTTTTTGGCTTGTTGGGCAATGCCCTCGGCCTCTTCGGCCTCATCCTCGAAGGCCGTTACGGTGATACTCCCGGCACCGGACTTCGTGGGGACAAGCTTTTTTTGTTTTCGATTTTGGTTGAATGTAATCAAATTATCGGCAGCTTCGAGAATATTGGCTGTGCTGCGGAAATTTTCCTCGAGTTTGATAACGGTGGCATCGGGCCAATCATTTTCAAAGGCCAATATGTTTCGGATGTC
>JAUXAH010000353.1 GCA_030614945.1 Phycisphaerae bacterium | reverse complement strand
AGGGATTCTGCGGCCGATTATGGCGGGCCAAGCGTCGATGTCGGCCACGAATGTGTCTCCATCAGCGACAGAGATGATGTGGGATACGGTTGCGTTGCCATAAGGCATCGTTACGAGTTATTTTTATCGTCGTTGTCTTGGAGTATGGCGTCAATGGCTTCAAAGATTTTAATGATGAGGCGCAGGACGCCAGGGTGTCTGACGATGCGTAAAATTAGTTCGAGGATTGCTTTCATGGTTGGTCCTCGTCATTGTTTTCACTGTGTGGGCCTTCCCCGGGATTGCCGTCTTCGTCGAAATACTGGTCTTGCATAAGATCGTATTTGCGCTCGGGACCCGGGTTGTGGCAGACATAAACATCTCCGAGCTCGTCGTAGCGGAAGTCGAGGAACGGGGCTTGAGTCCAGACGAGAGACCAGTGGATCGTTGTGGCGTAAAGGCCGCGGGCGCCGATGATCGTTGCGAGGGACTGGAGGTTGTGTGGGGCTTTCATTCCGATCTTGTACACCATGTTGATATGGATATCCAAGAACTGGTACGTGGTGATGAGGTAAGTGTTGGTTACGACTTCGAACACGAAAGTTGCGAGCTGGAGGGGTGGGTCGGCCGCGGTGATGTAGATTACATCGCCGGGCTGGACACCGTCGTCGATGAAATGGCCAAAGAAATCCCGCAGGTCGGTAAGGAGGCCGATACTGTATCCGGTTGTTCCCCATGTTTTCGGCTGCCAGTCGTTGGGACCTGGGGGCAGGGCGAATTTAGCAAAGGCGCCCGGGAACGGGTAGCCTTTGAACAGCTCAAAAAACGGCATTTTGGCTCCTTGAGCGATTATACGTAATCTGCGATGTCCGTGTCGACGGAAAGGACGCTGATCTGGCCGGCGTCGTCCATTACTCGGCCGTAGAACGTGCATTGCTCGTCGGCGGCCACGCCGAAGGGCATAGTCGCGGCCCAGGGTGAAGCTTCAGAGAGGGCGGAATAGCCGACGAGGCGCGCTTGTCGGAAGTTCGGTGTTTGCCCCTGGGTTCCGGGCAGGGTCATCCAGAGCTGCATTGCCCGGACGCCGGAGAGGGCGGGAGTGAAGGTTACGTCGACGGTGGTGATGGCAGAGATGTCGCAGTTGAATGTGGTGAGACCGTAAGGCGCAGCGAAGGGCGGCGGTACGTATTTTGCGGCGAAGCCAGCGTCGGCGAGCCTCGAGTTGAACATGATGAACCAGGAGATCCCGTTGATGTACACGTCCTCGCCGAACGGGCCCTTGACGGTGTGGGTCTGGGCGTAGGCGTTCCAGAGATCCCGCTGGGCCTGGGTGAGACTGGTGCTCCAGTTGTTGGCGTAGAATGCGAAGTGGCCGCGGGTGGCCTGCTGCCTGGCGGAGTTGGGATTGTACGGGATCCCGCGGCCGCGCATGTACATGCCGCCTTTGTTATGGCCATAAGTTGTGCCGCCGATCGAGCCGGAACCGGCGGTGATGATTTGCGATTGGAACTTCATGGGTCTGGCCTCCATTAGAGGGTGGATGAGAAAAAAGCGTCCGGCCGCAAGTGGTACTCGCCTTAAGCCGGGCAACGAATTGCCTTGAGCTTGTCGGCGGACCCGGGAGCGCTCCGGACGCGGATGTGTGGTACGGCCGGGAAGGTTAGCATAGCTTTGGAGCTATGTCAAGGCTTTTGGAAGTCAATATTTTGACTTCCAGGTGATACAAGGCCAGTACAATGCCATGGCATGGCATTGATCCAAACCAGCTTATTTGTGCTTGGCTGAGCATCATCTCGTAATTGGTAGTGCTCAGGATCGATTCTGAGGGCTTTTTTTTATGCCCTTAAGGTCTTTATAGCGGCGGGGGCGGCGCTTTTTGAGCGGCGCCGCTGCCGCGGCGCTCTCCGGGGCGCCTGTGGCGCGCCGGCACCGGCGGGCGTGGCGCATCTGATTATAAAAATGGCCGCGCTCTTGCGGCCTTCCATGCCGCGGCCCTGCGCCATCGCCCGAGCGCAGGTTTTAGGGGAGGTCCCCAAAACCCAGCGACCGGTGAAACAGGCCGGTTTTTTTCTCTGGTGGAGGGGGCCGCCAGGGAAAAAACCGGCCGAAACTCAATAAATATCAATGCGACTGACAGGGTTTTTGACACATTTTCTCGTCTTGAATCGTGGAAATTGTCTTGGGTTTCCTGTCTTGAATTTTCGGCGGACACCGAGGTGCTGGAAAAATCTGGCCGATTTTTCACCTGACTTGGAAACGATTCACAAAGTGGGGTAAAACGTAAAAAACAATGCACTTAAATCTCTTTTTTCCCCTTTCAGGCGTCGATTGGTGGCCGAAAAAATTTTCATCAATATTCTTTTTGATGAAAATAGTTTCACAAGCCGAGTGGCAGCCATTTTTTCGTTCATACAATCGCATTGACATTGCGATTGTATAAAAAATATCCCGAGGCGCAGTTCCTTTCGAGCACTTGTCTTTGCTCGAAGAATGAGACAGGTAAAATTAATAAAATCGCTTAGGGATCGCGAAGGCGAGGCAAGGCACCCAATTAATGGAGAAACGGTTTTTCGGCCTCCTTGAGACGCCAAACGCTTGTCTTGGGAAAATGCTTGAGGGTGGGTGGTGGGGAGGCCGGAACGGCAATTGCTCCCAATCGCAATTGCCGTGCCGGCCAGGTGGATACACTACTACGCAC
>JAUXAH010000281.1 GCA_030614945.1 Phycisphaerae bacterium | reverse complement strand
AAAACGGCTTTTTTTAGCCGGCCATAATACTGCTCATTTCGCCTTCTTCTGCAGCATCCGAGACAGCAGTTTTATCAACTCTTCTGCACTGACTACCTCTGTACTCCAATCAGCAAAGATTACCCTGTACCTGCCATCGTCAAGTTTCCATTGCACCAGCACTGCCTCATTATCCTTCGGGTCGATGCTATCACCGTAATAGCAAACCTGCTTTCCCTGGTGGGCCAAATCCTCGTATTTTGCCCTACCAGCCAAGACATTGCTTTTGCCGAGCCCCATCCCGCTCCGCCAATACTTTATGTCTTCGTATATACCGCCGCCTGCCGCATCCCGGCCGTCAAGGAAGTATGCGCACAAAAGTATCGTCATAATTATGACCGCCGCCGCGGTTAATTTATTTATCCTCAAATCTATCAGGATACGGATAGTGTCCATCCCGCCTTTGTGGTGGATAATCCTGTGCGGAATCTGGTCCTTTATATCTTGAGCAAGAGCTGGGCGAACCGGCTCCGGCGTCGCATTCGCCAATTCATTCAATAATTTTTTTAGCTTTTCTTCTCTCATCACAACTCTGCCTTTTCGGAAACAACCTGCTTTCTTAAAGCTTTTAATGCCCTGTTCAGGCGGCTTTTGAAAGTTCCCTGCCTTACGCCTGCGGCTTCTGCCGCTTGGGCAATGGTCAAGTGCTGCATATAATGTAAAACAACCACCTGCCTCAGTTTTTCGGGCAGCCGCACAACAGCATTTTTCAACCGGCCGAGCTGTTCATAATCTCCAATTTCATCAGACCGGGCCTCGCTGCTCTGCGGCACGTCAATCCCTTCGATACTGACCACCCTGCCGGCCTTGTGCCTGCGCCAGTACAGCTTTGACACATTTGCTGCGATACGATACAGCCAGGCATTTAAGGCTTTTCCGTCTCTCAACCGTCCTATATGCTGCCAGGCCTGTAGAAAAGATTGCTGCGTCAAGTCTTCGCTGACCTGGCCATTATGGCCGAGTCTTCTCATAAGCAAATATATCTGCTGATAGTATATATCAACCAGCTCGGCTGCGGCCGCCCGGTTGCCAGCCCTTATCCGAGCAGCAAGCGAATCGCGCCTTTGCTCCAGATGCTCTTTGTTTCCGTCGACGTCTCGCTGCCTACTTGTAGGATGCGCAAAACCGCCCTTCTGTTCCGTTAATTTCGCCTTTTTTTCCATTGTTTTAGCGCTACTTTGCTGAAAAGTGAGTATACCTCATACCTGATTTTCTTGCAATATTAAAACCTGGAGTGTAAAGTGTTGGCAGATTATCGCAGGGTGGACTTTTGGGTGCTATGCGCCCGTAGCTCAGTAGGATAGAGCATCGGTTTCCTAAACCGAAACGGGGTTTTGTAAGTATTTGTGAATAAATGACTAATGATTGCCAAATAAAGACTTATGATGCTGACCGTAGCCTGACCGTAGCGCAACAGCAGCCTAAACGAGCATAGTTGTTGCGCACTTTGTTGCGCACCCAATGGCTGGGTTGATCCATTTCCCTCGAAGAATTGGGGGCAATTCACCCAAAACTACGTTATCTTATTTCCCAGTAGGATCCGATTATGGTGAAGACAAAATCTGTCTATGACCCAGTTGAGGAATTGGATGGCGACCGAATCCTCGTTACTCGGTATTGGCCTCGAGGTATTTCAAGGGACAGTCTGGCCATTACAGGCCGGCTGCAGAATCTTGCACCCAGCAAGGAGCTCCTCGGGGATTGGAAACAGCAGAGTTTGTCGTGGCAGGAGTACACACTTTGGCAGGCGGGAAGAAATATTGGAAAAGCGAAAACAATTGAAAGCAAAAAAAATTCTTGAAAGGAAATGAATTAATTGTAAAATCATTGAAACCGGAGCTGAGATCGTCTCTTAATTTAAAGGCAAATTTGTCTCATTTTTATTGAAGACGCGTGGCGGCCCCTTAAAAGCAAGACACGTTTAAGCGTCAGCGAGGGTACTATACGCAGCCGCAACTTCGTTCGGTGTTCGATAACCAAGTGCCGAATGTATCCGTTCGTTAAGGAAATAATTGTGACCTCCTGTGTATATGAGAAATTATTAAATTTTTCAGAAGGGCATTGAAACGTGTAAGTTAATCTGCTACTTTTAATACTGAAAAAAATGCGAGGTTTCAATCGACGAAAAAATTGAACTTTTTACCTCAAGCGGCTTTAATTTCCACGCACTCATCCATTGCTCGTTTTTTTATTACTTCTGATGGTATTTCCTTGCCATATTTTGTTGACCAAAAGTCAGAGGAATTGCCGATCCTGTATTTTTGATGGAAATAACTGTAAACAGCAGCTCTATTAAGAGATAGCGTTGCTGAAATAATTGCGTGGATACTGGTTCCCCGTTTACCGTAGCGATAACAGCATGATCAAATAAAACATCAGTTTCTTTTTTAATAGAGCAGGAGGTGATCAGGATTAGTGCGATAAGGATAATCCATGGAATAGCTGGGATTTTATACCGTTGATTATTTATGTTTGTTCCTCTCAATCCATTCATATTTTTATTTCGAATCAAAATGATCTAACAAGTGATAAACATTTCCGTTTAACTTTTTCATTTCTTCGAGCACTGGATAATATGGTTTGAATCTTCCGTCAACAATACCTTTATTGGAATCCCGATTGGAAGGTTCTGCTGTCATGTCTGCTGGGTTATTATCCCTTAACTTAAACCAGTGCCAGCCTACACAGGTTTTTTGCCGCAAGCGAACCGTTTTTCAGAGCACCCGATTAAATTGGACAATATTTTTTTATTAAATTTTTCCTGAAAAACAGAATTTCCTTGATTTTGAGCTGGTCTTATAATAGAATTAAGGCGGTTTAAGCCCACATATAAGCGGTTTTAACCGGATTTGTCAACAATAAAATATGATTTGGCAAAACCCAAAGAAAATAGGAGAATTCTTGTGGTGAGAAAACTTACAGCACTTCTTTTGATATTTCTAATGACCGGTTTTGCCTTTGGCACAACCTATTTATGTCGATTCTTCCGGGGGCAATGATGGAAATACCGGCACAAGCCAGGTTGCTGCATGGCAGAATATTGCAAAAGTAAATTCTATAACCTTTTCCCCCGGTGACACGATCGTGGTTGCTTTAATGGATTTATGCGTTTTTAGATTCGTTTAACGGGTCAGGATAAGTTAATAGACGATTTGAAGCTTTTTAGGAAGAAATAAAATGATAAGGACAAAATACTCCTTGATCATGCACTCAACTAAAACACTCATCTGCGCAGTACTGGCGACGTTGTGCTGTACCTCATTCGCTATTGGCGCAGATTATAATATCTCTACGCAAGCGGACTTTGATAACTACCGCGAAGCGACCTTTTCTCCGGGAGACAGAATTCTCCTTGAGCGAGGAAAAG
>JAUXAH010000130.1 GCA_030614945.1 Phycisphaerae bacterium | reverse complement strand
GTAGTAGCCACCGTCACTTAGCGCCTCGTCATCCGCAAGCGTGTAGGTCGAACTAGCCAAGCCAGACTTCGTGAGCACCCCGATGATTTCGAAGGTGTAGGTAACTCCCGATGGATCGCTCACGTCCGACCAGTCGAAGGTGGACGTGTTATCGGCGGTTGTGGTGCCGTCCGCTGGCGAGATCAGAGAGGGCACGGGGGGGGGCGTGGTGTCGGGGACTTGAACAGTGCCAGTCCAAGTTTCGATGACTTTCCATTCAGCAGGCGCCGAAACAGTCTTCGTCCAGGTCTCGATCAAGTTCCACTGAGCAGGAGCGTTGACGGTGCCAGTCCAAGTTTCGATGACTTTCCAATAAGCCGGGGCCTCGACCGTTCCTGTCCATGATTCAATCAAGTTCCATTGAGCTGGTGCATTGACAGCTCCTGTCCAAGTTTCTACTACCGACCAAACTGCTGGGGCATTAACAGTGCCAGTCCATGTCTCTATTAAATTCCATTTCGCCGGAGCTTGAAGAGTTCCAGCCCATGATTCAACCATTGACCATACAGCGGGAGCTTCGATAGTGCCTGTCCAAGTTTCGATAACTGACCACGCTGCTGGCGCTTGAACGGTGCCCGTCCATGTCTCTACTAATTGCCATGCCGCTGGAGCAGAAATCGTACCAGTCCAGCTCTCTATCATGTTCCATTGGGCCGGAGCTTGAACCGTTCCTGACCACGTTTCAACCAAATTCCAGACGGCAGGCGCGTTAATTGTTCCCGTCCAAGTCTCGATGAGTTGCCAAAGGGCAGGTGCCTTAACGGCCCCAGTCCATGTCTCAATCAAATTCCATTCATAAACAACCTCAGTGATCTCAAATTTCCAAGTGTTCTCCGACCAGTTCTCGGTAGAATTGGCTATCGCAGCTACCTTCCACCAATAATTATCCACTGGCAGCTCGTTCTCTATCGCCGTGCCCGAGTTGTCCCAGGCATTTGTGTTGTCGTAGATGTTCTCCCCGTCGTCGAAGTTCTGGGAGTTGTCAATCACCAAACGATGACTTGTTGCGTTAGAACCATTCTCCCAAACGAAGGTCGGCGTGTTGTCGGAGGTCGAATAGTTGTTTTCTGGCGAAACGAGCACGGGCTTGCCAGGAGCACCAACGAGTGGGGTGCTTCTCACTCGCAAATAGTCCTTCAATATCGCGTTAGCAGGTGATGATTCATTATCAACATCCACGAACTTAACCTGCACATCATCTCCATCGCCCGTGAGTTCACTGTCGAGTAGCTGGTAGCTCCAGAATGTCCAGCTTACCGAGTTGAGGTTGTCCCCGCGATTCTCCCAAGTCGAGCCGTTCCATACCTGAACCCTGAAGTTATCGTTTGCGTTGTCGAGCTTGTATTCCATCTCCAAGTAGTAGTTTTCGCCCGAGGGCACGTTTTCTACGTTCTCGTAGATTTCCATTTGGTAAGCGGGAGGCTCCCACGACACCTCGACCCACACGTAGTCGAACGACACAGCGTCTGCTCCTGCGCCGTCGTTGCTTATAAATCGAATGTCGAGAGCCTCAAGTTCCGAAATTGTGTCAACGCCCACCGAATACAGATTGTAACTTTTGATTGTATCATCTGGGTCTGCGTCCGTAGGCGTGATATCAGTCGGATTGAAGTTGGTTTCGTCCGTAGCCCACTCAACTGGGTTGGTACCACCATAGCCATCTTCGACTGAGTATTGGACCCATAGCATAGCAGCCGTAATGTTTCCACTAATGCCACTCGTGTCGATGGAGTCGAAGTGCATCGTTATATCTTTATCTACCGTGTACCAGCCATCCTCAAGGGTCACCTCACTGGGTGAAGGACCAGTTTGGTCATCAGACTGTGCATCTGCCAACAAATCATTCGTGCCATCGCTCAAGTCCTGTTCATCCACGGCCCGGTTCTCCGTTATTGGGGTTCCCATGTATCCCTCGTGCAACATCGAGTACCCGTTGTTCATCTGCTTCTGGTTGTCGAAGTTCTCAACCGTGCCCTTAACGTTGTCGTAGGTTGTAACGTAGGTGCAAGTAGGTGACGTAAAAGTCCAAGTGTTCTCTGACCAGTTGTCCCCATACGAGTTTATAGCGCAGACCTTCCACCAGTAGTTGTAAGGGGGTAACTGATTTTCTATTGTACAGGTCGTGGCACCTCCGCCCAAGTTCGTATTATCGTAAATATTCTCTCCGTCTGCAAAAGCTGGGTCGTTGTCGATTACTAAGCGGTGAGAGGCTGCCCCCGAACCAACTGTCCAAGTGAAGGTCGGGGTGTTGTCGGAGGTCGAGTGGTTGTTTTCGGGAGAGACCAGAACGGGCTTCCCTGGGGCGGCAGCGGGAGCCGTGTACTCGACGTAGAGGGTCGGCTTCGGGTCGGCGGTGGCGTACTCCTCGGAGTAAATATAGGTGGTTGAATCTATCCCGCTACTATCACACTGTATTCCTATGGCAAACCAATCCAAGGATAGCTGACTTTGAAGGTCAGAGTCAGCATTGGTGCCTAAATCTTGTTCCTGTCCCGTTCCAACTACTGGGAAACCATCAGGGTCAGCGTAAATAGTTCCCTCACCCGCCTCAGTATAAATCTCTTCGCCAGTAGATGTTGAAGGTCTCACTCCAAGCATCTCGTGAATGTGACAGTCACCATCTGCACCATGACTCTTTCCATGATATTTGAAAACCGTGTTTGTTATGGCCGCACCGCCAGGAATTGATGAAATGTTCCATTCAACATATCCCCGTGTATCCGCCATGTATACAGTCATCTGTATATCATCATCGTCAGGCATTTTGCCTATATAACTTGCATCCCCATCTTCCGTCGGGTCGTCCAGCGTCGCCGTGTCGGGGTCGATCGTCAGGCTCTCGTTCTGGGTGAGAGTCCAGTTCTCAAAGATAAAGTCAGCCTTCATCCCATCGGCGTGGGTGTCCACCTCGACGGGCTTCAGGTTGTGTTCGGTGAGCTTCGAGCCGTTCTCGTCGTAGTACATCGAGTACTGAAGCTCGAGGACAGTTATCTTCCCGTTCTCGTCCCTGAACTCGAAGAATGGAGAATCGATGGTAGTGGCAGCCATGATCTCGTTCTCCCCCTCGATGTGTTTGACCCTGCCTCCGACTATCCCAGCCCATTTTTGTAGAACCCTGAAGGTCGTGCTCTTCTCTATCGCCGAGGTCCAGACTACCTCATGCTTCATCGCCGAACCCTCGCGGAAGATGTACTTGATCTCCAGCGTGCCGGCCCAAGAGGTGAAAGTCTTGATTATTGTGATGTTATTGCCACCTTCAAAGACACTATAGGTAGGAGTTCCTGATTGTGCACCAATGACATCCCATCCCCCCGGTCCTGCCGTTTTCCATTTCTCGACTTCCCACCTCTCGTCATAGACCCTGACTTCGCTCATGTCTGGCGTGTAGAACTCGGTGTAGTAGTCGAAAATTCGTGCCCCGATGAGTCCGTTTTGAATCTGATAGTAACCATCAGTTGCGTAGCGGTTCTCATAGATGTTGGGAACCCATTCGGAACCGTTGAAGATCCACTGGGGCGCGGACTCCCATGCGAACTTCCCGTCGCCCAAGTCCCACCGCTGGAAGTTCGGGCCTCTCTCAATTAGGATCGGGTAATCTTCCTGCGCCGAAACGGTCAGCTGGTTGGAGAACGACAGCAGGGGCAAAATGCTGGCGATGAGCAAAAAGGCCATCAGCAAACCGAAAATTCGTCGAGTTGGGCTGGGTGATTTCGCAGACTCGACCACTTAGATCACCCCTAGCACTTTTCTTAACTCTACTAAGGATCTGGCTACGATTAGCTCGCAGTTTTGGAATCCGTTCTCGTCCAAGAGCTTCCGTCTCTGCTCGTAATACTGATCGCTCGTCAAGCCGTCCCTGTCCCAAAAGTGGTACTCGATAAAGAGATTATCGGTAGGTCTGAAGTCGATTTCCCCGCAGTTTACTTGGACATGGCAATTGACACCTTCAATAGGCACAAGGTTGAACTTTTTGCATAGCAAAATCATGGCTTGTCTTTCTTCACTTGAATCAAACGGAACATCACCAATGAGATATGGGCTATTTTGGCGTCGGGATTTTAACGCTGAAATGCCGGCCCTTGCACACAATTCATAGCATCTTTGGGGGTTTTCTCTTGCAAATTTCTGTTTGGCATCACTCATTTTCCTTCTTGTTTCTCTGGAGTGATGTTTACCGTACCAATGATTTTTCTCTCCTTTTATGGCTTCACTTATTTTTCTTCTGTGTCCTTCGCCCAATTTCTTGCCTTTGTTGGCTTCGCTGTTTTTTCTTTTTGCTTCTTCAGAGTGATGTTTTCCCTTCATCCAAGTTGGTTTGCCTTTATGAGCCTCGCTCAATTTTCTTCTGGTCTCCGTGGAGATGATTTTTCCCTTATGGGCTTCGCTTATTTTTCGCTTCGTTTCTTCGGAGAGGTGTGCACCGCGCATATGATGCCCCCAAACAAACCTGTTTTTCGCTACTTGCCCACAACCGCACTCACAGAGTTTCATTTTTTCACGTCCTAAATTACACCTAGGATCCACAGCACGAGGAAGACGATCAAGGGGAGAAGCAGAAGGACGATCTTGCCTGCTACTTCCGTCTTTTTTCTGGTCAGGACTGCGAGAACCGCGCCAAGACCGAGCAGAGGGAGGATGATTGGGAACCCGTAGATCGTCCAGGTGATCAGCCCCTCCAGCATGTCCGGCAGGCTCGGGGCACTTTCCGCTGTTAAAGTCAGGGTGATTTCTTGATATGGATCCAAGACCGGTATCTCGACCGCAGTTGATCCAACTTCCCAGAACTTCACTATTGGCTTCCCGTCCTCATCCACAACGCTGACGACTCCGCTTACCGGGAAGGCCAGTTCGAGCTGCCTCAAAGTCGTCGACGTCAGGTTCGTGATTTTGTATTTGTGCTCCGCCACCGTCTTCGGCACCGACGCGGCAATCACCTCGGTCTCCCCGAGCGCCTCTATCTTGACGGCGCAGGCGATTGTTACTTCCATCTCGATGCGAACCGTCTTGGAGGCGGGCACGTCAAAATATTTTGTGATAGTTCCGTACTGGTCAACGGACAAAGTTTGGGCGGGCAGGCCCGAGACCCTCACCATGACGGTCGAACCTTGCGGCGCTGGTATGGACTCTTGGAACAAAAAGTTCGACTTGTCGACCACCTCAGAGTTCGTGACTATGCTCTCGCGCCTCAGGACCACATCGAACTTCTCGTCCCCGATCTCAATCGTGTCCGTGGCGAGCCAGTCCCCCACCGCCTGCTGCGAGGGGGCGACCGCCAGCCTCACCTCGGCGAATGCCACGTGATGGAGAGTGCCAAGATCGCTCTTCCAGACCTCGACCCGATAGCTGTACGTCCCTTCTGGGATTGCAAGTCCATACTGTATCTGCCAGGGCTTGAGCTGCGGTGCGGTGTTCTCGACGCGCATGGAGTCGGAAACTAGATTCAGCAATTCCGTCCCGGTCGTATCGAAAACCAAGACCTTCACGACGACATCTTCGGGCACGATCGACCGCGAGCGCAGCAACCCGCTCACGGAGTCGTCCGCTGGGGTTATGCTCTCCACGCTCACGAGGAGCTCGGCGGCGACCGTGAACGCGTCTTCGTAGAGCTTCAGCCCGTCTATCGTCCCCTTGCTCGTCGAGATCCTGACATCGTAGAACCCGACATCCGCCTCGAGGAGCGTCGTGTGCGTGGCCAGCTTACCCGACCCGTTAGTGTAGCCCGCAATTGTCCGC
>JAUXAH010000050.1 GCA_030614945.1 Phycisphaerae bacterium | reverse complement strand
GCACGAGGAGAACAACCGGATTTCTTTATTAAGCCGAACGATTTAATCAATGTCGGCACACATCCAACCTCCAGGTGGCGTGCGGTCTTGAGAAATGCGTTCAGGGCAACTTACGGATTCGGTTTTGTTTATGACCGTAATTTTGCGGATAGAGACTACTATACCCGCAGGCCTATACCCAACTGGTTTTAATAGTTTTGTTAACTAAACACGCAAAACTAATTTAGTTATGGTGGACAATATGAAGCGTGATGCGTCGTGCGGGAAGCGTGATGCGGATTCATCGTACGCAATACGCAATACGCAATACGCAATACGAACAAGCTGGCGCGAACTCGGCGTGCATAATTACGTCAAGATGTTGATAATTGGAGGGCTGTTCTATTGCCTTTTCCGAAATGAAATTGGCAGTATTGTGCGCAGATGGGTCAATGACCCAAGTTGGTCGCACGGTTTTCTAATCCCGCTTTTTAGTTTGTACTTTATCAACCAGCATAAAAGGGAGATTTTGAATCTTCAAATCAGGCAAAGTTATTGGGGTTTGTTTTTTGTAATTTGCGGGCTGGTGTTTCATCCTCTTAACATAGCCAGCCCATCCGGATACGTGTACCTTCAGCCCATTGGTATGATAGCGATACTTGGTGCGGTCATAGTGTTTTTGGGCGGCTGGCGCCTGGCTAAATATACCTGGCTGCCTGTTGCATTTTTGGTCTTTGCTGTTCCATTGCCTCAGAGATACTATTTTGCGTTTACGATGCCGATGCGACTTCTCTCTGCTAAGGTGGCAACTGCTTTGCTGAATTTAGTTAGTTCTTTGGAAGCAACGGCAAGCGGCGTGGTGATAGATGTGATTTATGAGGGCCAACGACTGGAGCCTGCACTTAATGTGGCCGAGGCCTGCAGCGGGATGCGGCTGCTGATGGCCTTTCTGGCTCTGGGCGTCGCTATGGCGTATCTGCACTACAGACCTATATGGCAGCGCATTGTCTTGTTGGCCAGCACCATACCGATAGCAATATTCTGCAATATTGTACGAGTTACAGTTACCGGATTTATTCATGTGTTGATACATCCCAGGTACACTCAGGGTATTTATCACGATGTTCTCGGTATAGCAATGTTGCCATTAGCGTTTGGCTTATACGGCTTTCTTGCGTGGTTTATGTCGAATTTGTTTATTGAAGAAACAGGGGCTGTTGCTGAGGATATTGTGGTTCGCAGGCGTGACACGTGAAATGAGAAAGGTGAGCCCGGATATGATGAAACCGTATACACAGCCGGCCTTTTTAATATGTGCAGTAGTGCTTGCAATAGCCGGGATTGCGATGGAATGGGTGCACGTAGAGAAGCTGCCCTTTCCGTTGAAAAAAACTTTAGACCGTTTGGATGAAAAAAGCTTAGCACCTTACAAGGTAGTATCAAGAGGAAAAGTCAAGAACGAGGAGGTTGTTAAGAATTTGGGCACGGAAGATTATATCCAATGGATTCTGGAAGATACCGATGCAGCGGCTGACAGTGCCGTTCGTAAATGCTTGTTGTTTATCACCTATTACGAACTGCCTGATAAAGTGCCCCACGTGCCGGAAGAATGTTATATGGGCACTGGGCATCAGAGATTGGCATCTGATAGCGTAACATTCGAGATAAAGAAAGGTGGTAGCGAGCGGAAAATCCCGGGAAGACACCTCGTGTTTGAAAGTACAAGGGCCAATTACTGGGGCAGGAGTGAAAAGTTTTCCGTTTTATATCTTATTAAAGTCAACAAGGATTATACAAACAGCAGAGATGGTGCTCGATGGGTGCTCAATAAGAATATTTTTTCCAGGTATGTATACTTTTGCAAAGTTGAGTGGAATTTTCTTGGGAACTCCGGAGCGAAAACTTATCCAAAAAAAGAGGCAGCAGTGGTGGCGAGTGAAAAACTTTTAGGTGTAATTTTGCCTCTTTTAGAAAGAGAACATTGGCCTGATTGGGAAAAGTGAAGCGTATCTCGTGAAGCGTGAAGCGAGATACGAAACTGCGTTTGCAGGTGTTGGCCCCGGCGCACCGGGGGAAGGGAAAAATTATGGCAAAAAAGAGATTGAATAAAAAGGTTGCACTTATTGGCTCGGCGGTTTTGATAGTTTTCGGACTGGCTCTGATTCTCTTAATTCCGAAATTCGCATTTCGTTTTGGACTCATAGGGCCGGAAAGGTTTATCGAAGACGGTGATGCGGCAATAAAGGCAGCCCATGAGGCGACAGATGAGAAGACAAAAGCGGAAGAATACAAGAAGGCTGTACGCAATTATCATAAGGCACGCAGTCTGGCAAGGACCGATTCGCTCAGGATAAAGATGCTTTTTAAACTTGTGGACATATATATCGAAACCGACCGATGGCGCAATGTGCGGGGGTGCTGGGACAACATAATCAGCATAGACCCGAAGAACCCTAAGGCTCGATTTGGACGGTTGAAGTACTTTTACATAATGGCTGATAGTGGTCTGCTTCGAGTTTGGCAGGAGGTTGCGTCGCAGGCATCGGAATTTATAGAAGTGGCAGATGCGAACCTGCTTGCCGAAGATACAGCCAAATGGGAAACCTTTGGAATGCAGGAAAAAGGAGCAGGCAGGCAGCGCTTGGGCCCGTATTTGTATCTGCTCAGGGGTAGAGCTAACCTTGAAGTGGCAAGACTGGGAGGAGTAACCGACCTCGACGAATTGCTTGTTAAGACAACTGCTGATCTGGAAAAGGTTCGGGAACTTGAACCAGGCGATCCGCAGGCCTATTGGTATTTAGCGCAAGTGGTCAAAACAAAAGGGGAGATTTTAGCTTTAAGAGGTAGTTTCGAAGAAAGAGACAGAGCGGCAGAGCAAGCCAGGAAAATTTTGAAGCAAGCTGTTGAGGTTGCAGGTGCTGACCCGAGGGCACATATTAATCTTCTAACAGAAAAGCTTGAGCAAAGTAGTGTCGGAACGCAGCCACAGGAGCAGATTCAGTTGCTCGAGCCCGAATACTTGTTGCTTACGGAGAGATTTCCTTCCAGTGCAGAGGCATTTTCGGCATTGGTCGAACTCTATCGGCGGTTAGGCCACAAAAATCTTGATAAGGCCGTAGAGGCGGCTGAAAAGTCAATCGAATTGGACAAACTAAATGTGACTTATGCAATAAATGCGGCCAATTTGCACTATCGCAAGTTTTCTATTTATGGGCAGAACCAGGAAATCCATAGGGCAATAGAAGTGGCCGAGAATGCCCTTACATTGCCGGATGCACAGGAGGTAAATGGCCCGCGACACTGGGCAAATCTAATGAATAGAATCTCATTGTATACTTTCCTTGCAAATTGCTATATCGAGCAGCTACTTGAGCCTTACGAGATAAGAACAAAGTCACAGACCCAGGAATGGATGGTAGATGCCGAACAGGCGGTGCGCGAAATTGAGCAGCTTTTCGACAGCGGTGAAGAGCCGCAGGTTATTAAGTGGCAGGCAATGCTTGAGCTTGCGAAGGGAAACAGAAACTTCGCCATTAGAAAACTCTATAAAGCTTACGAATTACTTAAAGCATCCAGGCAAGCAGACCCGCAGCTTTCTTATGTTCTTGCAAAGTTTTTTAAGGATACTTCTGAAGTTGGTGCGGTCAGGGAATTCCTGAAAAGTGCGCTTGATGCAAATATTCAAGGGACCAAACCTGAAGCCGTTTTGGATTATGTAGATGTGTTGATTAAACGGCGGGCATACGACGTGGCTTTGAGTGTTGTAAACTCTTTCGAGGACAACTATTGGGCCGACAAGAGAAGCCAAACACTTCGCATCAACGCTTTACTTGGCGCAAGCCAATTTGACGAGGCTGAAGCAGAATTGGCCAGGGCCGAACTGGATGACCCGAATACAATTAAACTCAGCCTGGCACTGGTGCAGGCCAAGATTGGGCAGGTTCAAAGGGTTATAGTGCAAAAGGAAATAAAAGAGAGCTCGCCCATAGTTTTCAAGGACCTGGATGTGCTGGAAAAAGAGGGTGACCGGGCGCAAGCCTCTGTGCAGGTAATGAAAGCTGAATTGAAGGGCTACTGGGCTGTTTGCGCCGGATTGATGGAAAAACTATTGGCAACAGAGCCGAATTCCGTCGGAGATGCTTCTGTCGTTGCTGTTTGCAATAATTACATATCGCAGGGCCGGCTCGAACAGGCCGGGGATATAGTTAATAGATTTTTGGGATATTTTCCGGATAGTACAACGGTTCTGTTTTACAAACGGGTACTTGCCGAGCCGCAGCCGGACAAAATTTCCCGGCAAAGGCGAAAGGAGATAGAAGAGCAGGTTCTTTCAGAAATTGGCGAGCCGATTCGCCGGGCTGTGAAGCTTGGATTATTTTATCACAGGCACGAAGACCTGGACAAGGCGGCTGAAGAATTCAAAAAGGTATTTTCGTCGTCCGTTGCGCGTGATGCGTATCGCGAGAAAAAAAATACGCAATACGAAATTGCTGCGAGCTATCTTTTCGAGATAGCGATTGAGAAGAAAGATTGGAAGCTGGCAGAAGAAGTCGTAGAGACGGTGCGACGTGAAAATATCGATAGATGCGGCGGCCAATTTTTTGCTGCACGTGCTGCTATGGCTAAAGAGGAATATAAAGATGCACTGGCGAGACTCGAAGAATGTTTGAGCCAAAGGCCGGTCTTTTCCCACGGCTTTATGTTGAGAAGCAATGTCAATGCTATTCTTGGAAATGAGCATTCCTCTATCGAAGACGCCCGAAAAGCCGCATCTTTGAACCCTCTGGATGGAACCATTGCAAAAGTATTGGCGAATGTGCTGTATCAGCGTAATAAAAGGCTCGGGCAAAATGTGTCTTCCGACAAGGCAATTGAAGCCGGGGCTGCCTTGGCAAACGCAATAGCGATGAACCCGGGTGATATGGAGTTACTTAGCGGCTACGCTGAATATATAAGCCCGACCGAGCAGCGAGCCCTGGCGATTCGCCAGTATTTGCAAAAAACCGCTCCGAGCGTAAAGAATGCTGTACTGCTGGGGAGGCTGGCAACGAAAATGGCTCTTGAGGAAACGGATGCGGAACGCAAAGAGGCGTTGTTTGCTATTGCGGACTCATCTTTCGAGCAGGCCATCGCTATAGAACCACAAAGCAGGGCTGCGCTCGATAGCTTTGCGGAATACCTTCGGCTCACCGGTCAAAAAGAAAAAGCAAAAAAGTTGCTGGCGCAAGAACCGGAACTGCTATGGCGCTATTATTTTCGAAGCGGTCAATTTGAGGATGCCAGGGCCGCCCTGGAGCAGTTGTACAAAACCGAAGCGAAGGACAGTGACGTGGTCAAAGGTCTTTTACTTGTTGCAGAAAGGACCGCTGATAAAGAGGCTGTACAGAAATATTCTGAAGAACTTTTATTGCTTGAAGACAGTGTAGAAAACCATCTTTTCCAAATTCAGACCTTCCTTAAGATTGGCCTTGTCAAAGAAGCTCAGTACAAGGTGCAGAGCTTTAAGGAGAAGTATCAGGATGAGAGGCGAGCACTGCTGCTTGAGGCGTGGCTGGCAATGAAACAGGGGCGTCTAAAAGAGGCATTGGAGCTGACAAATCGAAGTCTTCAGAGCAATCAAAACTATGCATTGGCCTGGCGGGTAAGAGGTGAAGTAAATTTCTTGATGGCAAATTATGATAAAGCAATCGATGACCTTAAAACGAGCAAGGCATTGTCACCCGAGCTTGACACCCATATTGCCCTGGCAAAGGCCTATCAGCGGGCAGGCCGAGATGAGGATGCTATAACCGAACTTAAAAGTACGATTGGCTCTGCCACAGGTGAACAGCCGCAAGCTGCTGTGGAAGAGGTCCCCGCAGAACGGGGGGCCAGAGCATTGCTTGAACAGATTTACCTCCAGCTTGGCAAAAAAGAAGCGCTAAAAAAATTCTATGACGAGACTCTGCGGAAATTCCCCGATAGTGTCCTGTGGTACAATCGAGCGGGGGCTTTTGCTATAGCCGAAGGTGAATTCGACAGGGCAGAGCAATTATATGGACAGGCGTGGCAGAAAGGTCAGAAGCATAGCAAGGGTGACGGTGCACCCAAACGCTATGAAATGCGTTTGGGACCCCGCGCAACAGCGTTCGATGGGTATTTGCAGGCACTCGTGTTAAGTGGGAAGTTTGATAAGGTCCTTGAAGAGGGCGGAAACTACGTTGGCAGCGATTTGGCTCCCATAGCATATTTGCGGATGGCTGAGGCGAAGTTGAAGCTCGACGATAAAACAATCGCCATAGAATATTGCCGAAAGGCTGTTGACAAGGCAGGCACAAATGAGATTTTTGCGTATGAGGTTTCGCAAAGAATGTACTCGCTGCTGGGAGCTGAAGAGGTGTTAAAGCATTGCGAAGAAAGACTCAACGCCAATCCTGATTCACTCGCTGCCAATTTGACTATGTTTAATCTGGCGAAGATTAACGGTGAGTACAACAAGGCCTTGAAGTATATTGACAAATGTCTCCAGATAGCCGGGCCCGACAGCATCGCGAGAGTTGCTTACACAATGATAAAATCAGAGGTTTTACACCTGGCCTATGAAAAAACTTCCGATAATAATTATCTCAAGAGAGCTATCGCTGAGTACGAAAGTTTGTTAGCTGAAATGCCGAATAGTATGGGTGTCTTAAATAATTTGGCGTATATGCTTGCTCAAAACAATGAAAGACTGGGCGAGGCTCTCACGTTTGCCAAGCGGGCGCTCGACGCAAGGCCGAACGACCCGGGATTTTTGGATACTTATGCTTATGCGTTGTATAAAAACGGTAGAAATTCGGAGGCAGCCGAATTTCTGCAAGCCGCCATACAACAGTATGAGCAGAATAATATCACCGTACCAGCGGAAGTGTATGAGCATTTAGGACAGATACGCGAAGAACTTGGAGCAGAAGACGAAGCACTTGCTGCTTATAAGCAAGCACTGGAAATAGTTCTCAACTCCGCAGATAAAGCATCGAAAGCGGCTAGGCAGCGAATAACCTCGGCTATTGAACGGCTGACGTCGATAGTTGATAAATGACAATTGGAATGGACGTAAAAAAACTGATAGTCCGATAATCAATAGAAAGTAATCAGTAATCAATCGATATGGTAGAACAAAGACAGGCTCCAAATAGGATGGGAGGTGTGGCCAGGCCGGGGCCGTCGGCTGTTGCTGCACTGACACCGAAGGATGTTTTTTCAATATTGCGCCGGCACATATTGCTGATAGTGTCTCTGACTATATTAGGTTTAATAATGGGCGGCGCTGCCTGGTATCTCTTAAGAAAATATCTTCCAAGATATGTCGCACAAACTTACATTAGAGTTCTCCCCCCAGTAGAAAAAGACCCTATGACCATCGGGGCGGCCATGGTGGCAAGGGATATTCAATATGGTCACCGAGTGTCAATGGTTAACCTTATAAATCAGCAGAGTACTCTGCAAGAATTGATTAACAGGAACAAAGTCCAGGAAACCAGGTGGTTCGAGCACTTCGGTAAGATTAAAGCCGTAAAGCTCTTAGAGGCCTTTAAGGATTTGAAGAAAAATTTCGGTGCTTATGCACACAGAGATGCTGAGTTTGTTGTGCTGTCAATGACCTGCGGCGATGCGGAGGAAGCTGCACTGATAGTGAACGAGATGGTGGATTTGTTTCTTTATTCCCAAAGAGATATAAAAAGGGGAGAGGTTGCTGCCAAGCTCACAGAGCTTGAGAACCGGCGAGATTTTGTTCAAGGAGAGTTGAGGGCGGCTGAAGATGCGCTGGCCAGCGTGCGCACACGATTTGAGATAACTGACCTTGAAAGGCCTCTCGGCCGTTATTCTCGACACACAACCGAAATAAAATTGGATAATTTGGAGCTTGGGCGGAACGACCTGAAACTGGTAATAAAGCAAGCTCAAGCTCAAATAGAAAATTTTGAGAAACTGGCCACAGTGCCTATTAATGAGATTAGTGAACAGATTGAAATTCAAATAGAGATCGACCCTGTTATGGTTGTCCTTGCACAGCAGCTTGTCTTCGCAGAATCGGAACTTGCAGGAAGACTTACAAAGTTTGGTGAAAATCACAGGGTGGTGCGTCAAACACACGAGCTGATAAGCGAAATCAAACAAAAAAGACAAATCAGGAAGGCGAAAATAGCAGAACAGGTGCGGCAGGCGAATCTTAAAAATGCACAGCACAGACTAATTGAATTGCAACAAAGGTACGAAGAATTAGAAAGGTTGCGACGGGAAGCTGAGGCACAAAAGGAAGAGCTTGACCAGGCCAGGGTACAGTATGAACAGCGGGCAGCCATAAGGGACGAGAGAAAAGAGATGCTTGTCGAACTCAAGGCGCAGATTGAGAGCTACAGGATAATAGAGAAGGACCCGGAGACATCCAAGGTGCAGTTTGCCGGATATGCTCCGGTGCCGCTGGAAATGGTCACTTCGAGGCAGTGGTGGTTCTTTTTCCCCAGCGGTACGATATTGGGCCTTGTATTTGGCATGGCGCTTGCTTTCCTTATTGAGGTCCTCAATGACCTGGTGCGGACAGCAAGGGACGTGGGAAGATATTTGCGCATCCCGCTTTTGAGTGTTGTCCCCGATGAAGCCGAAGATGAACGGGTTCGGGGCGTTGACCTCTGCCATGTTGTTCGTCAGGCACCTTATTCTATTATAAGCGAGTCCTACAGACGGCTCAGGACGAACTTAAAGCTGTCCGGCTCTGCGGAGTCTTTGAAGGTTTTGCTTATTACTAGTGGTACGACGGGGGACGGCAAAACTTCCGTCGCGGTTAATCTTGCGGCGGCTTTGGTTGCCGAAAATAAAAAAGTGCTGCTTATAGATGCCAATTTCAGACGCCCGAGTTTACAAACAATATTCCCGAGAACAGGACCCGCCGGAGAGGGAGGTCAGCGCTTTGAATTTGGATTAAGCACTCTGCTTACGGGCCTGTGTGGGTATCGGGATGTTAAAAGGTCCGATGTCATCGAAGGTCTTGACATAATCGAAGCGGGGCAATTACCTTCTAATCCGACGGAGCTGCTGGGCAGTACGCGGATGGAACAGTTGATTAAGGATCGGCGTGATAGTCATGATTATGTTATAATTGACGGCCCGCCCGTATTGCTGGTAAGTGATGCCAAGCTGCTGGCACGGCTCGTTGACGGCACAATATTAGTATTCAATGCAGGCGCTACAAGAAGAGGCGCCGCTCAAAGGACTATTCGCGAGCTCAGAGAAGTAAACGCCACGATAGTTGGCTGTGTGCTGTTTGCCGTAAAGGCTATGAAGGGCGGCTATTTCCGCGAGCAGTTCAAGTCCTACCGGAAATACCAGAAGTTGCAGCTTGCTCGCTCAGTCTAATTAGCGTATAGCATTGTCATTCCTGCGCAAGCAGGAATCCATACGCTATCCTGTGAAGGGTTTTTTTGATGAACAGATTTTTAGTCACCGGCGGAGCCGGTTTCATCGGTTCAAATATCGCAGCCAAACTCGTTTCACAAGGCTGCTTCGTAAGGGTCATCGACAATCTACTGACAGGCAAAAAAAGCAATCTCGCTGATATTATAGACAACATTGAATTCATAGAAGCCGATATGGGTAATGAGAAAATCGCCCGCTCGGCTATGAAGGATATTGACGTTGTTTTGCATCAGGGCGCTTTGCCCTCGGTGCCGCGCAGCGTCGATGACCCTGCTGCCACGCACCGGCACTGTCTCGATGCAACTTTCACACTTCTTTTGGCCGCACGCGATGCCGGCGTAAAACGCTTTGTCTATGCGTCAAGCTCCTCGGCTTACGGCGATACGCCGACCTTACCGAAGGTCGAGACGATGCCGCCGAGGCCGCTTTCGCCTTATGCGGTGGGCAAGCTTGCCGGCGAATACTATTGCTCGGTTTTCTACGAGGTTTTCGGCCTTGAGACCATTTCGCTGCGGTATTTCAACGTTTTCGGCCCGCATCAGGACCCAACGAGCCAGTATGCCGCTGCCATACCGGCTTTTGTAGCAGCCATATTAAAGGATAAGCCGCCGACCGTCTTCGGCGACGGCCTGCAGACCCGCGATTTCACGTATGTTGACAACGTTGTCGAGGCCAATCTGCTTGCAGCAACGGCCGAGCACACTGCCGGCCAGGTACTAAACATCGCTTGCGGAAAGGCCGTAACCGTTAATGAGACTATT
>JAUXAH010000711.1 GCA_030614945.1 Phycisphaerae bacterium | reverse complement strand
CTTCGACCTCTTTCAACTCGGGCGTCATCTTCTTCTGACGCATGTAGAGGAACCCGCCTTCGCTGACGAGCACGTCCGAATTGGCCCCCAGGATGAAAAAGGCGAGGTCGCGATCTTTGTCCACGTTTCGATGCGGTCCTTTCAACAGGCCCTTGTGGAGAATCTTTCCACTCACCGCGTCGAGCCCATAGACGCGTATTCCGCCGTCGAGATATGTTGAGCGTCCTGCCGTGAAGTACGCCACGCCCTTGTCGAGCAGCACGCTGCCGTGGACCGGCCAGACTGACTCGACCTGGTCGAAGTAGGCCATGCGCCGGTCGGTCGGTGCCGCGAGGAATCGCCACACAAGCTCACCGTCTGATACTCGAAGGCAATAGACGCGGCCGTCGGCCGACCCGAACAGGATTATGCCGCCCTGGATCGTCGGCGGGGAATCGATGCGTCCGCCGGCCGTGAAGTGCCAGAGGACCTTGCCGCTTTCCCTGTCGAGCGCGTACACGGTATGGGCGTCCGACTTGGCCACGAACACCTTGCCAAACCACGCCACGGGTGCCGTCAACGTGCCGCCCAAATCGGTTTTCCAAGCGACCGACACGTCAGGAGCCACGCCGACAGGCGTGGTGCCGCTTCGGGCCGGGTCGTGGCGAAACGTCGGCCAGTTGCCGATAGAAGGAGATTCCGGCTCGTAGGCCTTTCTATAGGCCGGGCCCTTTTCCAGACGCTTCTCATCCGCGACCTCTTTCAGCCCGGCACTACGTCTTGCCGGGTTCGGTCCAGCCTTGACAGCTGCGTATCCCAGGAACTTCGCGCCGGGTTGACAGAAACACTGGTCCGGTGGGACGTACAGCATACCGTTGCAGGGCATCATCCCAAACTTGCAGGCACCGCGAATCCAGTTATTCTGGGAATGGTTATCCGCCTGGAAATCGAGGAACTCAGCGCCTTCGTAAGAACTGATTAGATACCGGATGGTTGCCTTGTTACGATAGCAACGGTGGTGATGTTCCGGACTTCGCAGGTTCTTGACGAAGATTCGCTT
>JAUXAH010000578.1 GCA_030614945.1 Phycisphaerae bacterium | reverse complement strand
CCTATCACGCCTTTGCCTGCCTTGTGCAGCTTCCTAACCACG
This sequence comes from Phycisphaerae bacterium, assembly GCA_030614945.1. The sequence goes on along the minus strand of JAUXAH010000578.1, from coordinate 1,399 downwards.
GGTTCGACCTTCGCAACTGGGCCGTCCATATTCTTGCCATAAGCGTTGATTCGCACGTTCACCGAATCGACCCAGGGCTCGTTTGCAGCCGCCTCCAGGGCTGGCAGCGAATGGCACGATACTCCGTGGGCCCGGACGATGCCTTTCTTTTTGAGCTTTGCCAGGATATTCATCTGTTCGCCGAGTTCGTCCGGCCAGTTTGCAGAGACGACGCAGTGCAGGAGAATCAGGTCGATGTAATCGGTGTTCAGCTCATCGAGGAAGCGATTGACTACGATGTCGGCGTCGGGTCGTTCCTTTTCGGGTATGCCGCCGCGTCGCCACCAGATTTTTGTAGAGATGACGTAATCCTTGCGGGGCATTTTGCGCAGCGCCCGGGCGACGTAAGGGTGCGTACCGTAGAGGTCGGCCAAATCGAACAGCCGGACGCCTCGCTCATAAGACGCCCGGAGCAGGGCTTCAAAGTTTTCTTTGCCCAGGCGGGTCTGGTTTGACTGCCGGTTCCCGCCGCGCATACCTGTGCCGAAGCCGACGCGAGAGACCTTAATCTTCGTCTTACCCAGCGGCACACGCTCATAGGGGTCGAACATTGCGGGTTTCCGTCTTGCAGTATCGACGCAGCCTGACCCCAGCAGGAGTCCGCCCACCCCCGCAATCGACCTGGCTAAGAATTCACGACGTTTCATCTTCATCGCCAACTACTCCTTAATGTTTTGTGGATATATTTGTCCTAATGCGGATAACCGCTGCTCAACTACGCTGCTGAGCGTATCTGGTGCCAGAATACCTGTATCCGGCTGATAATTCAAGCCCTTTGGGTGAAATTTTTTGTCCAAGCCATTGTGCTGTTTTGACTGCCGGAGCGGAGCTATCCCCAAGCTGCGCTTGAGGCTGCCACCCAGCCGGGTAAATTTGAGCAATTTCAACTAAATTTGCCGGCAGGGGGGCAGCTTGTCGTTCGGCAGCGCATAATGCGCCAAGGCGGCGGGCGGATTCGAACCGCCGAATAACGGTTTTGCAAACCGTCGCCTTAGACCACTTGGCCACGCCGCCAACCCCGTTAGAAGTCCCGTCCGAAGCTCCGGCACTGTCCGGTCCGTTAGAAGTGCGGCCTTGTAACCCACTTCTAACGGGGCCAACATGAAAATTCCGAGATGTCATTGCGAGGGCTGCAAAGCAGCCCGCGGCAATCTCTGACTTGCGAATGGTTGAGATTGCTTCGTCGCTTCGCTTCTCGCAATGACAGTTTGTGTCAGTTTACAGTTAATTGGCTCGTTTTGCAATAAAATTCAGTGCCATTTTATATTGAGCATTAGCGAATTTTTGGCAATATTTTCGCAGGCAAAAGCGTCCTATATTATGCCGAAAGACTAATTAGCGATGGGAATTGCCTGAGATT
>JAUXAH010000184.1 GCA_030614945.1 Phycisphaerae bacterium | reverse complement strand
TGTATTATCGGCAAGTTAGAAAAAACATGAAATTTGCAAACGTTTTATATATCCGATGGTCAAGTTCAGTATTTTATTCGGTCGGGATCAGAGCAACCGGATTCAATGACCGGCGTGTTGCCTTGTCCGACAATTTCTCGATGATGCCGCTTTCTTAGTCGGTTTTCGTAAATTCTGAATATCTTGAGGTACACAATTTGCTTGCTTTTCCACAGAAGCGTGGCTACATTCGGGGACGTTCCGTTCTAAGGTAATCCCTCCTGCATAGGCTGGGCCTTGGACAATTACCAAGATTGAAAAGAGGAGATGATTATGAAGCATGATTCGGGGTATCGCTTTCTGCCATGGTTCCTGGTACTCAATTGTGCCCTTTTTTTTGCCTTCGTATTTTGCACGGAAGCCAGCGCCTCGGCATGGTGGAAGAATCGGCCGTTGAGGATATACCATCCCAACATGCGGGAGGTGGAAGCCGATAACTTTGACGTCAAGCGTTTTATAGCCGACTGTAAATCTCTCCATGCGGAGGCCATTGTTTTCAGCACTGGGGGGATATACGCGTTCTACCAAACGCAAGTTCCGCATCAGGTGAAAAGTCCTCATATGAAGGACAGGGATCTCTTGAAAGAAGTGGTCGAAGAAGCCAGAGCCAATGGAATCAAGGTCATTGCCCGGTTCGATTTCAGTAAAGCCCGATCGGATCTACTTGAGCGCCACCCTGAATGGTTCTATCTGGGGATGGACGGAAAACCACGGCAGCGACGAGATGGTTTGTATCAAACGACGATGCTTGGCGGTTACCAGAATGAGGAATTTGCGATGCCGGCGCTGCGCGAAATTCTGAGCCGTTATGAGGTCGACGGCTTCCATCTTAACGCCCCCGGTTTTGGGGGAACGGTCTTTGACGAAGCGACAATCCGGAAATACAGCATACCGACCGGGAACGAGGCCCAACGTCGGTGGCGGGAGGAGAGGTTAGCCGGCCAAATGAAGAAATACAGGCAGATCATTCAGCAGGGCAATCCTGATGCTCTTTTCATGGCCGAGATCAACAGTCCGGAAAGCCCGGGATGGGGGATGAGCCGCGGCTTCAACCATGAACTCCTGGCTGAGGGATATACCAATCTGCTCTCGACTGCCGGAAGGCCGGATGACGAGGATCTCTATCGATTGCGCTGGTGGGTGGCACTGACAGCAGATTGGAGCCACGCGTCAAAATCAGAAACCTCGGGTTTGCCACTCGTCAATCTCAAGGTCGGTTATCACAAAGGGAAACTGTCCTTGAAACCCGTTGAGGAGTACGCCTTCTATTGCTACCAGGCGCTGGCCCACAATGCCGGCATCAAGGCACCCACGTATGGTCTGCTTGGCAACATGCCCGATCCACGTACGCGTTCCATGATAGCCGAAACCTTTCGATTTATGGAGCGATGTGAGCCCTATCTGACATCCGCCAAACCCATTGCGCCCGTTGCACTGATTTGGCCGGTAGAAGAGGATGCCGCTGGCGATGAAGGGTCGTGGAGAGATGAAATGTTAGGGCTTTACCGAGCCATGGTTTCCCGGCACATTCTATTCGAAATCGTTTTGCCCCATCGTATTCCGGAGGACCTCGGGCGGCGATATCACACGATCATACTTCCTTCGGCGACGGTTCTTGACGCGTCGCATATCGCATCGCTGATTGCCTTCATCAAAACAGGCGGTCGCTTAGTACTGATGGATGCAGTTCCCGACAAACCAATGCCTGTCGCGTTTACCCGTTTCCTTGGGGGGCGGTGGGGGGCAAAGTCCAGTGAAATCGCTTATGCGGTTTCACAGCCCTCATCACAATCCGGGCTTCCGGGTCCCATCATGTTGTCTGGGAGAATCCGCCATGTGGTTCCTCCCCCAAACTCCCGCGTCTGGTACTATTCCAGCCCCACGTCAGGAGGGAGCCACATTCCGGAGTTGTTCCCTGTCATCGAAAAGGGCGACCGCGCTGTAGTGTATTCTACAAAGATAGAAAAAGGAGAAGTGGCCTATTTTGCCGGTGGCTTAGGAACGATGATGTGGAAAAACGACCTTGCCGACTATAGTGCGATTCTCGAAAAGATGATCTATCCAGATTCATCCAAACGGCGGCCATTAACGACTGACGCGCCTGGCACGGTGAACGTCACTGCCTTCAGAATAAAGTCTGGAATTACGGTACATCTGGTGAACGGAACCGGCAAAACGCCTCTGGATCGCGTAGTCCCGGTAGGTCCAATTCGCATTCGTCTGCAAGGAACGACCGGGAAACGGGTCAAATGGTATGTACCTGGGGAAGAATCGGATCTCCTGGAGAGCCATTCTCGATCGGGGTATACGGAGGTAATAATTCCAAAACTTGAAGCATATTGCCTAGTGGTTGTGGAAGAATAGTGTTGAGTTATTCTTCGTCCTTCTTCCAGCATCAAGCTTGCGGCATTATCAAGCCAACCGAGAAAGGCTTGTGGTCGTTGATCTGGCTGACTACTACCTCAAGAGGCTCAATTCAGTCAAGAGAATGATCCATAGGAGTTCGAAGCTATGGGGCTATTTCCGCCAGCAAATCTTTACAACTCAGCTACAACCCGAATAGGCGTTATCTGCCAATTCTGTGAAAATACCGATTTCATAAGCCCTGTAATTTCAGTGCTTTATAAAAAAGTCAAAATTTAGCATAGGTTTCAATGCCCGTCTCTATGAGGCACACCTTGCAGTTTTTCCTGCTCCCGCAACGGGTTCAACTTAACGCACACCTCTATAAGATTCGGGAAGAAGGCGGCGTAAAGGTTCGGATCGGCCCCACCAGCCAAGCAGAAGTTCACTGTGGCCGCGCACAGATGCCCGGAAAATGGCCCCATTTTCGCGCAATTTTATTTAGCGGTTAATCCGTCAGCCTTCGGCTGCCGGACTCGCTCTACTAAGTTTGGCATTTAGCCATCGTCGCCCTGTTCTTGATTTGAGCCAGCGTTCGCGCCGCGTGGCTTGGGAGCACGTCGGATGGATTTCCTGATAGATTAGTTTCCAGGGACCAGCTTGCTTGGAAATATACTTTGCGGGCTTGTGCTCTGGGTCGTTATGTTCCGCCAAACGGCGATTCAAGTTGCTGGTCTGGCCGATATAACGCCGACCAGTAGTCAAATTTTCGATTACGTACACAAAGAATGCCACACCTCCCCGGTCCATACACTCAACGCATATGCGTTCCTGGGTATTGGCCGATTAACACCTCGGAAACTGAACGCATAAACCTTACGGCGACACTAAAGTTCGCTTTTTATGCCCATCGCAAGCGACAATCCACTATATTCGCCTTAAGCCCAACTCCCAAAGCCCAAAAACAGCCTTGTAAGTCACGTTCTCAGATCAAAGCAAAGGGTATTCAGCGAGCAATGGACTGGCAGACCTTAATCGGCACCAGTGGCATTGAAACACGGGCTGATTTGGCAAGATATCTCCGTGTTTCTAGGGCGAGGGTTACACACGTTCTCCAAAGATTGGTGAAACATCAACACAATACAGTTGAAACTGCCAATCTCACCAAAAGTTAAAGGCAGAAATTCCTTGCAATTTTCGGCCTTATCGAGTATAATGCCAGCAAAAATAGGGGTTGTATAATTGACAACATAAAAATGAACAATAATCATTCCTGTCTTGACAATACAAGTTTAGAGCGTGAAAATTCAAGTATGCCCAGCCTTTTTCCAACAAAGAACTCATATTTGAACTACCAGCCGAAACCAGTTCCGCACTTCAACCCCGACACCATTGTATTAACAAAAGGCAGTTGTCACACCACTCAGCAGCGTGATTTTGTGCAGGCAATCTGTGATCTATACCCACAGGTCCAGGTTATCGAAAGATTTGACATCCCCCATAATCGCTTTGAGTTTGGTGATTCAGAACCTTTGAGACTACATTACAGAGGCAAAAATACATTAGTATTTGGAGTACATAAAAGTGCCCTTAGATTCAGTGACGAAGACGGCAACACCTGCCCAAACTACTGGCATTTTTCTCCCTATGGCTTTTGTCCCTATGATTGCCAATACTGCTATCTGGCAGGCACGCCCGGCGTAAAATTTTCTCCGACAGTAAAAATATTTGTAAATATTGGCGAAATTCTTGACCAGATTGCCAGCGTCACCTCTAAGTTATTTGAACCAACTGCTTTCTACTTAGGTAAACTTCAGGATGGTTTGGCACTTGACCCACTTACCGGCTACTCCCGCACAATGATTCCTTTTTTTGCCCAACAAAAGAAAGCCAGATTGACTCTATTGACAAAAAGTGCCGACGTGGACAACCTCCTCGACCTTGACCATCAATGCAATACAATTCTTTCGTGGAGTTTAAATCCCTCTGATATTTGTGATGCTTTTGAATCAAACGTGCCATCGCCTAATGAAAGGATCGCTGCAATGCGAAAATGTGCCGATGCCGGCTATCCGTTACGTGCTGTTATTATGCCTATTATTCCTGTCGAAGGATGGCAAAAAATATACGCCGATTTTTTAGAAAATCTCTTGGGATCAGTCCCTCTTGATCGCATCACATTGGGGCAAATTTGCAGCTATTCCAGTGCTTTACAACTTACCGAACTAAAATTAGGCAAAGACAATCCTATCTCCGAAATGCTCGAAAAAGGCAAATCCAAAGATGGCCGAATCCGTTTCCCCGTAAAGTTAAGGATCAAAGTCTACAAATATCTGGTTGATACAATACGAAAGCTACAACCACAACTGCAGATCGGTCTATGTATGGAAGAAGCTGGCACCTTCAAAGCCTTGGACATGGAAAA
>JAUXAH010000625.1 GCA_030614945.1 Phycisphaerae bacterium | reverse complement strand
CGGAGTCACGGGTCAGGAGTTACTTTATCTAATATTTCCTGAGCGGTTACATCCTCACTTAAACCGACAAGTTTATCTTCCTGTCCCGGCTCAAGCGAGCTTCCGAGGACCCGGAAAAATTCATTTTTCTCCGCAGCGCTTTTGAAATTCTTCTTCGCCCAATTGCTCGTATATCCAAGCCCGCATTGTTGTTGGAGTACCGAATGGGCATAAACGATATGCGCTCCTTTTAGAAAGGTCGGCACCAAAGCTGAGAGTTCCTTACTATCAAAATTGTCCACAAATTTTTGTCCCGGGCTGTTCATTTCCGTCCCCACCATAACGGGCAGATGCAGCTTTTCAGCTAATTCCACCACCTGGTAGAGATTATCTATTTTTTCGCCTTTATCGCCCGGCGTGTAATTGCGGTCCGGGATAATATTGATGGCCGCCACACCGGTAGCTCTGCCAACTTCCAGAAGCTCTTCGATGGCCTTTTCACCTTCGCTGGTGCCGTCCAGCCACGTTAAAGTTGGGATTGCCCCCGCCGCCAGCGCGAACCGGTTCGTATCAGCCATCAATGGAAACGAACCTTTATCGGGCACGACGTAGCCGACGCCGCCGCGCTTCATAGTTTTAGCTCGAATCGTGTTTAGCAGGCTTCTACCTTCCGGCAGCCCCAACGATTCGGCACCCACGCCCAGTTTCTCAGACCAGAACTCTGCAAGCGAATCTGTCTCACCGAAGATTTCTCTGGTCTTGCGCGCGTATGCAAGACAAATATGACGCTCGGTCGGATTACTCGATGGCGTCAGAACGAGCACATCCCGTTCATAATCCAGTTCCGCCGGCTTGAGATGCTTATTTACCCGTTCCATCAAATCCCGATTTCTCTGCTGGGCCGTCTTGCGAAGACTGAGCAAAAAATCCTCTTGCTCGCCTTCCAACCTCGCTCTCGGAAATCCCACCCCCATATGGTACGTGATACCCGGCTCACCGGGCGAAGTCATCACTCTATCCGAAAATTCCGGCACAAATACTCGCGTCTCCAGCCCGCCGCATCCCTTTAGGCCGAGCTTTCTCGCCGCCTCAAGGAATTCTTCCAGAGCGTCTAGAACGTCGAAATCCACCACACCTGCAACAGCCAGCCCACGCTTCCGCGCCAGCCACGCAAATTTGCTCGGTGAATAGCCGTACGAATTATAAGAAAAAAACGTATGGCAATGCAGGTTGACATCCGTCCCCGGCTTCGGCAAACCTATTTCGCCGGCGTCAACCTTTTCGCATAATGAGCTTAACGCTTCTTTTCTCTCAGCCGAATCGAAACTATCCAGCTT
>JAUXAH010000309.1 GCA_030614945.1 Phycisphaerae bacterium | reverse complement strand
CTGCCGGCAGTTCGGCCAGGTCGTGAAAACCTAATTGTTTGGCTTTGAGGCAATCGTGCCCGATACTCGGCCGGTAATCGTTTTGAGGTTCGCCGTCGATATAAGTAATGCTTCGGGAGATAACAGCGAATTTGACGCCGGCGCCTGTCAAAGTAGGCTCTATCTGTCTTAATGCATAAATTCCGGCGTGATTCAGGCCTTGCGGATGCAGCGTTTTGTCAATCTGTGGTCCTTCGGCCCTGGCGACGGCGCTCATAGATACCGGCATTGCTGCTACGCAAGCCATTAAGCTCAGTACGAGTATTTTTTTAGCAGTTTGTAGCATTCCATAACTCCAGAGGTGGCATAAAATCCAAGAGGCACAAAGTTGCTCCCCCGGTTGCCGACCTCCTTGGCTTTAATTTCTTGCCGCTTGATCCTTGCCAGTATGATACCATAAAGCGACTTTGTTTTCAAGTAAATTATTATCCGGCTGGCTCCTGTAATATTCCGCTTTTCAGCATTGAAAAGCCGGTTTCCGAAAACTTAATTCAGAAACCTTGCATTATTTCATTGGCCTTACTATACTCAAGGCCCTATATTACCGTGGATATTGTGGCTGTCTTTTAGTGAAGGCGCGTCATAATTTGGGAAAGTGATGCAAAATTACGAATAAATCGAGTAACCTATCCACAGCTAAACAGGTTGCAGGCGAGTGTTACCTGCTGTATCGGGATCGGCAAATGGCGGCTGGTATTTTTTGTGCGACAGCATTCCTCGCTGGTTGGACAGCAATATTTGCTCCCCATCCGGCAATCGGGCGAAGCAAGTTGCTGCGTACACTCATTGTAACAATTGTTCTTGGGGCTGCGGTAGTGTCTGGGCAATTTGCACAACTCATATTGACCGGGCCGCTCGTACTCACCGCGTCAATACTCTTTTTAGCTCTTTTAGCTCTTACTCTGGGGTGTGTCGAGATATTGGCCCTGTTCAGCCGAACACGGAGAACATTTGTGCCAATATGTTCCGGCCTATATGCTCTCTTGACGATTCCCGCAACGTGTAAGTTAGCTGAACTTGCCCACGAGATGTGGAGCAGCACAGTTGATCCTGGAGGCCTGGGTCGGTTTGAGTCTGTCCCCTTGGCAGGGATTCATTTCCTGCTCATCTGCATGTCTCTGGTTCTTACAGCAATCTTGTGGTTCCGAGTCTACCGTAAAGTTCGTCAAGCAATCCGGGTACCTGCCATCGCAGCGACCTTGTTTGTCGTCTTCTCCAGCATAGCATTTTTTTGGACCGTACCGCGTTCCGGTGATGAAGGAACGATACTGTGGCTTTTACTGGTTCCAGGTTTTTTACTGGCCAGTGTAATGCTGTTGGCAACGGCTCTATTTGTTCTGACCGTTGCCAGCCGGCGGCACTCGCCTCAAGGCACTCGCTCTGTGAAATTGATGTAAAATCGGCTTGTTGAAAAACTTAACTTAGGAATGTTGCCTGATCGAGCTGTTATTGCTATACTCAGGATGATATTCTAACTATGCTGGGCAAAAGGGTTGCCATAATTATGAAAGTGATTTTAAATTCCGGACAAATCGAGCAAATTCTCAAGGATTTGACAGGCCGCATTATTTCTGAAACGCCGCGCGACCTCGATATTGCCGTAATCGGTATTCGCAGTAGAGGGGAGATTCTCGCCCAGAGGTTATCGAGCCGATTATCACAGCAGCTCGGCAAAGATGTTCCACACGGCACGCTGGATATAACGCTTTACCGTGACGACTTGAATTCGCCACAGGGTACTGCTCAGCCGCGCGTTCGAACCACTGAGATCAGTTTCGATATAGATGATAAAATCATTATTCTGGTTGACGATGTTCTATATACCGGGCGCTCAACGCGGGCAGCGATGGATGCGCTTATGGATTTAGGCAGGCCGAGGGCGATAAAGTTAGCTGTCCTTGTTGACAGGGTCGGTAGGGAGCTGCCGATACAGCCTGATTACGCCGGTTACAAAGCTAATGCTGCGCCCGGCCAATTAGTGCAGGTTTTTCTTTCCGAATCTGATGGAAAAGAGGAGGTTGTTATCAAGTGAAATAAAAACGAATTATGAATATCGAATAACGAAATACAAGATACGATATTATGGCGTTAATAAGAAAAAGTAAACAATTCAAGTGGCGGCGCAAACATTTACTCGGTCTGCGGGAGCTGAGCGTCGAAGAGATTACGTATATTCTTGACACGGCCAAAGGTTTTGAGCAGATAAGCACCCGGTCGGTAAAAAAGGCCCCGCCTTTGCGCGGCAAGGTTGTAGTGAATTTGTTTTTTGAGGACAGCACGCGGACGCGAAACAGCTTTGTTCTGGCTGCAAGCCGATTAAGCGCCGATATTATAGAGTTCACCAAAAAAACCAGCTCGGTCAGTAAGGGCGAGACACTTTTAGATACGGCCAGGAATCTGGAAGCGATGGGGATTGATATTGTTGTGATTCGGCACAATGCCGGCGGTGCGCCGAAATTTTTGAGCAGGAATATCAACGCTTGCGTAGTTAATGCCGGCGACGGGTTCTGTGAGCATCCCACGCAGGGTCTTCTGGATGTCTATACCATTCGCAAAATCAAAGGCACTCTTGAGGGTTTGAAGATAGCGATTGTCGGCGATATAGCGCACTCGCGCGTTGCCCGCAGTGATATGTGGGCGATGACAAAGCTCGGTGCCGAGGTCATATTCGTTGGTCCGCCGACCCTTATGCCGACGCAGTTAAGCCGGCTGCCGGTTAGTGTAAGCTATTCGCTCGATGAGGTTATCGAAAAGGTTGATGTGATAAATATGCTTCGGATTCAGTTTGAACGGCTGGGCGGTAATCCTTTTCCTTCGATACGGGAATACTCGCATTATTTCGGCCTGACTGTGGAGCGTATGAAAAGAGCCAAACCCGATATTCTGGTTATGCACCCAGGGCCGATTAACAGAGGCCTGGAGATGGAAAGCGAAGTGGCGGACGGCCAGAACAGTGTCATCCTCGAACAGGTAACCAATGGTCTGGCTGTGAGAATGGCGGTGCTGTTCCTGGTCAATCAGGCAGCAGCGCAAGGGGATTGATAATTGATAA
>JAUXAH010000303.1 GCA_030614945.1 Phycisphaerae bacterium | reverse complement strand
AGCGACTGCTATCGAAAATGCAACTATTAATGGAGATACTTCTGATACTCACCAAGATACCGGGGAGGTAGTGGAATCATACGACTCACGTAGAGCTTGGATGGGCTACCGGAAACTGGCGGCTGCCAGCTTAGATATAGGGGGCACTTTGACAGCTACTAAGATTAAAGTCCTCAGGGGTCTGATGGGGGTCTATGGCGTGAATCCTAATAAGCTCGCTTTAGTATGCTCCATGGCAGGTTATCTGAAGTTGACGGATCTTAAGGAAGTGAAGACCCTAGATCAGTACGGACCAAAAGCTACTGTTATCACCGGCGAGCTTGCAAAGATCGACAACATCCCAATTGTTGTATCTGAGTGGGCTAGGGATGATCTGAATGCAGAGGGTATTTATGATGGTGCTGTCGATACTTGGACTCAGTTGCTAATGGTTTACAAAGCCGCGATGCTCTACGGGGATAGAAGGAACATTACCGTGAAGACCGATTTCGATATTGAGCGGGACCAAAATATTTTGGTCGCTACTCAGAGATTGGCATTTAGCCGAGTCTTCGCAGATACAGAGACTTTTGTCGTCCGGGGCTATGAATGTCCTAAGATTTAATTGTTTTTAAATTTAAGTGAGGTGATTTATTGTGTGGATTAAATATAGTGGAAAAGAGATCTACAATAGCGAGAAACTGCGGGGGGTCCTGCCGGGAAGCAAAATAGATGTCAATGAACTTTTGGCACAGAAACTGATCAGGGATCACCCCAAATGGTTTACGCCTTGCCATCCTCCTTTGATAATGAAACCTAAGGAAGAAAAAGTGGAACCGGAAAAGGAAGAGGAGAAGGCTGAACCAGATAAAAAAACTAAAAAGAAAGAAGAGGTGAAGAAAAAATGAAAAAGTTAATATTAATATTAGCGTTAATGTTTTGCTTGATTTTTTCAGGCACGGCTTTTGCATATGAGAAAGTTGATATCAGTGGTGCTGGATTTGACACGGATGTAATTTTTAGAGCTAAAATTGTGGAATTTCTTGAGCAGTTGAATTTTACCGAACTCGCAATTACTGATGCTCTTGGTAATGCACGTCAGATACATTGGCAGTTTACTGCAACGAGTATCGAAGGCGGAGAACATTTAACTGGGATTCAACTTAGATCGAATTGGGGTGGGACTGCTGATAGCCCAACTGCTGGTATTACTGGAATAGAGATTAAAGCACGCTCTGCAAGTGATAGCATAACTCACACATTGGGTACAGCTAAGGCTATTATTGCAAATGTAGATGTTAAGAAAGCTACTTTTACCGTTGCTCACGTTTTTGAAGGACAAGTTGATGTGAGTTCTGGTGGAGAAATTACTACATTAAAGAATTTTAGAGCATCTTTGAATAATTCTGGAACGATAGGAACGAGTTATGCCTTTATCGTAGAGACTGCTAATACTGCTTTGAATTGGGATTATGGTTTTTATATGGCAGATAATCAGGCAGACGTAGGTATGTATCTTGGTTCTTGTACTACTGGTATAGATTTCAATGGTACATTTACAGGTGTCGCTCTTAATGTTGGAGATGCTTCTGCTCGTCTGGCTTATACTGATTCTGGAGTACCTGCTGCAGGAATCTACACTAATTTTACATTAGCCGCAGCGGGAACTAATCAGGGCTTAAAGGTTGATGTTGTATATACACCGACTACGGCTACCGGTATAGGTAGTGTATATGGAACATATTCTCGGGTAGAAGTTGCGACCGAAAAGATTTTAAATGATGCTTCCTATCAACAAATAGCTGGTGTTAGAGGCCACGTGGAAATAACTGGATCGCTTAGTGGCGCAGGAATATGGATCTCAGGAGTATTAGGATCTGTAGGTCCTTCAGCTCCTACAGCACTTACTACTTTTAAGACCTTAGCGTGTTTTACTGCTATGACATTATTTCAGGTTGATCCAGGAACTGGGGATTACGCTGGTTTTCTTGTCGCTAATGCTGGAGGTTACAGATACGATTATGGTTTCTTAGCATTAGAAGCAGTCCGTTATGGGGTTGGAATCAGACCGAACAAGGCCGATTCTGTATTGGAGTCTGCATTTATTGTTGATGCGACTAATGTTGATTTGGTGTATCAAATTGTAGAAGTTGTTGATGTTGATAATGTAAATTATTTTTTAAAGACTGGAGCTACTACTGATTTAGGATTTATGCAAGCAAATACGGCAACCATTGACGATGAAACTTTGCAACATGTTATCGTAATAGATGTTGGTGGAAATCCAGGTTATATACCAGTATATAATGTTCCACCAAGTTAAAAACTAAAATGCTTCGCGGGGATGGGATGCTTAAATCCCCGCAGTAAAAATTAAAGGAGGGGGTCGAAGATGTTAAATAGGAAACCAAATCTAATTGCGTTGGTTCTTTGTTTTATATTAATTCTGAGTTTGATTTCTTTTGCCGTGTATGAGCCATTTAAAGTGAAGCTAACTTTGTTTGAGAGATTTGTAGTAATGACTTTATTGCCTGTTGAGGGAAATTATAGGACTCTAAAAATTATTCGTGAACTACAAATGGAATTGGCCCCAACTGAAGAAGAAAGTGCATTGGCAGAACTTAAGGATTTGCCTGGCGGTGGAACTGATGCAGAGAATTGGGAGGCAGTACCACCAAAAGAAATTGTGTTTGGCGACATAGCAAAAGAGCTTGTTGTTGATGCTCTAACAAAATTAAATGACGCAGAAAAATTAACACAGCAACATTATACTTTGTATGAAAAATTTATAACATATGCCGAGAAACCAAAAGAAGGGGATTAAAAATGTCCACTACTATAATCACGGATGCGGAGGCTCTGGCCTTTCTGAGAATATCCTCTACCGTGGTGGACCAGAATTCTGCATCGGTCCAGCCGATATTATATGGAGAAGATACAATAAATTTTGTCGTAGGAGATGAAGTTATTATTGGCAGAGGAACGGTGAGAGAAGAGATTAAGACTATTCACAGCATTCAAAGTGGGGTATCTCTCACCATGACTGCGAATCTTGAATTCACCCATTCCGCAGCGGATGCGGATACGATAGAGGCGGAGTACCAGGACGCCAGCACTATAAGCGGCATGGTTAAGACTATTGATAAATT
>JAUXAH010000444.1 GCA_030614945.1 Phycisphaerae bacterium | reverse complement strand
TCTGCGCTGCTGGTCAAGCCATCGGCATACTCGGTTTTACTAGCAACACCGGTGACCTTGAAGTATTTAAAATAATCCATGTCAATTACTCCTATTTAAGTTATTGAACTGACTGATAAAATAAAACCGTCCAGGATCCCGCGGGTAAGCTCGATCTTACTCGAGCTTGGTCACCTTCTCAATAAGACAGATCAGCCCTCCATCAGCGGCCAGGGCAACGCCTCCGACTGACATATTCAAGATCAATTCATCCCCTGGGCCGAATAAAAGAGGTTCCGGGAATAGAACGCAAATGCGCTCATAAAACTCTGCATGGAAGGGAAAATAATTCATGCCATGGGCGCAATAAAAACCGGTTCGATCTTCATCGAACATCACTTCTCGGCCCTTAGAGAACTTGAGATAACGCAATTTATCCCCAAAATATACGCCCTTGCGGTGGGTACCTATCAACAGGCCAATTATCTCAATCTGTGTTTTAGCTGGAACTATGTCTCCGAATGGAAAATCAGGGAACTCCGCGGGGGTTAAGCATTTGTCAAAATCTCCATTGCTGTCAAGCTCAATTTGGGTCGTATTGGTGCCATAATTCCAGAAAACGTACTCCTTTGAACCGGTGGCGCCCTGCAATTCATCGGTGATGTCCGCGGCGTCGTGGATCTCGTATATAATACGAGCGTTGCGACTGCTTGCGCCTGTGATGTCAAGGGTGAACTCCTGGCCTTCCTTAACAGGGAAGCCCTTGAAAACACCCTGGGCGAATAGGTAGGCCATAAGATTAGGGAAGGCTGCCGACTCCCTGGGGAAATAAAATTGATTCTGCTTATTGTCATAGGCGGACAGATAAGCGAGTGTCATTCTGTCAATAGACAGTTTGGCAAACTCGACATTTCCAAGGTTGTCAATGCCTATCTCCTTGACAAGGAAAGCCTGCCCTGGGTCGGCCTTAATTGCAAGGGTATCCTTGGTCATGCCTGTTTTAACCATAAACTTTTCCTTGATCGCCATATCTTAGTCCTCCTTTTTTTTACCTTTGGGTACCTCGAGCTCCAAAGGTATGTCTAAAACCTCACAAATCCTCGTTGCTAACTCGGTCGCCTCTTTCAAGGTAACTTTACCATCTTCAAGGGCCTGCTCGCTCCATGACTCGGTTATGGCCATTAACTGAAAGCCTTTTGAAATAGCTTCAAACATAAGATTTACCTCCTTTTAAAGGTTATAAATATCTTGTGCCTTCCTGGAACCATGGTAACGAAAGATATTATGTTGTGGCTGCCACGTTTAATTACAAGATATTGGGTATTACTAGCCTACCTTCTCCGCGTGTAATGCAACTCCTATCGCCTTCACTCGCTCATAATTTCGAGGATCCCCTTTGGGGAATCTATCTGGAAGGTCAACCCGCTCAATAGCAGCGTGGAAGGGAGCAAAACCTTTCTCGTATGCGGGGCCGGCAATATAGACGCCTTCTGAGAATCGGCCAGGCCCTTTCTTCAAGGACATATCTTCCCACTTCTTATCGCCGGCCGCCTTTATGCCCTTTCCATACATGCCCTTCATTGCGGCAGCGTCTACACCTGCTTTGTATCTGTCCTCGGCGTCTAAGGCTTCGCTTTCCCAGGATCTTTTGGGGTTCTTAATCCCAATCTCATAGTCCTTGACACGTCCCGGCGTGACGCGTGTCCACTTTTCCTTGATCGCCGATAATGATTTAATCTCGGCCATGATAAATTCTCCTTCATAAAAATTAGGGGGTCGACCCTGCGACCCTATGCCGCAGGGCCTTAGGCTTAAAACGCTTTTGCGCGTTATGGTAAATTTAACAAACTAAAAAAGGTCTGTCAAATAGATTAATAAGGCATATCAAATAAAATTATGCTAGGATTTTGGACATTACTATTTAACAGGGAGTGAAGCTATGAGAGGGTTAAAATATGATGATAAGTTTTTGTTGGTGCTGTGGGATAAGATGAGATATTTTAAGTCGCACTACGTATATCCGTCTCAAGAAACATTCCTAATATGGCTACGTAACCA
>JAUXAH010000323.1 GCA_030614945.1 Phycisphaerae bacterium | reverse complement strand
TTTCTTGGCGTTATGTATTTCTGTGAGAATGGAATTGTTACAGTCAGGACAGACTCTAAGAATCATCATTTTACATATGTCTGTGGGAGTTTCGCAAGTCTGACAACCAAATGTATTAATAGGCCTTTCAACCGGTGGGGGCGCGAGTTCTTCTTCTTCGTTATCCTGGGCCAGGTATTCATCATCCCTGTTAGCTTCTGCTACCCAGTTTTGAACAACTTCAACCTTTGCACCTCCTTCAATAGCATATTTGAGAAGATGAAGTTTTGTCTTTTCCTTTTTAACATGCATGAGTTCACGAGCTACACTAAAGTTGATTTCCTCGTCCTGGACAGCGTTGATCAATTCCTCTCCGGCTCCAAGAAGTGTTATGTGCTGAGAAATGTATGGAACGGACATACCGCTACATTTTGAAATTTGGGCTTCTGACATTTTAAAAACGGAAATTAGCCTGGCAAAAGTTAAAGCCTGGTCGATGTGACTTGAAGGAATTCTTTTAAGATTTTCATGAAGTCTCATTTTTTCAGCTAACTCATCATCTGCTTTGCAGACAATACAGGGTATGGCATCGAGGCCGGCAAGTTTTGAAGCACGGTACCGGCAGGAACCGAATACAATTTCGAATTTGCCGTTTTTTGCTCTGACAGTAATAGGCTCCATTACAGTAAGTTCTTTAATGCTTTCGGAAAGTTCGATAATTTTATTCTGATCTACCTCGAGACGACCGTCAAATTCAGGTATGAATAATTTCTCTAATTTGATGTATTCGATTTGAGACATAAAGGAACCTCGTAAAATAGGAGTCGGGGCGGTGGGGAGTTGTTTTCTTTTAAATCTATGTAAAGGTTGACAATGATGCAAGAGTAATATACTTTGAAGTAAACGGCTGGAATTAACCGAAAATGAAAGGGGAGTTGTCATGATAGTGAAAAGTGCAGCAGCAATAGCGAAAAAATGGGCGCGTGTTACACCGGAGAGAGATCAAGATTATGAAGATGGGATAAGAAATCCGTCAAAGGATTGGGAAAAGGAGACTTCAGACGCTGAACCGAATTTTGAAGTAGGGATTCAGAATGCGATCAAAAACAAGTCCTTTGGTAAAGGAGTGAGGCGGGTAGGTACTGCATTTCAAAAGGCACAGTCAATATTAAAGGGACTGATCAGGTGGCCTGAAGGTGTGAAGATAGCAGAGGACAGCATGGAAAGGGGTATGCAACCGGTCGTAGCAGTCCTTGAAAAGACAACATTACCGCCAAGGTTTCCAACAGGGGATCCGAGGAATATCAAACGTGTTGAAGTTGTTACCGAGGCTCTTCACAAACTGAAAACAGGTTAATACCCGGGTACTTTACTATCGCCTGGGATGAATGAAGGCTTTAGAATTGAAATTTGGAGGTCATTATATAGAAAAAGCTTCAATAATTACATAAAAACAGGAGTTTAGCATGGCTATAAAATCAAAGAAGAATTTTAAGGTAACCCGTGGGGCGGCAGATCTCACATTGCAGGCTAAAACAGGGGAATCCTTGTTAATTAGAGATGTGAAAATATACAGCGCTGCCATATCGTACGCGAATTTCATTATCGGGAAAACAAGCGTGGGTTATTACCGAGTTGGTGGTCTGTTAGGGAATCATCTTCATTTTCACCCGGGCCGGTCCGAACATTCACATAATATTACAACAGAAGATAATTTTGCTTCAAATGGAAGTACCCTGGGTTATCTGCGTTTAAATGCAGGCGGTGAATTAACTGATATTTGGATGGAAGATGTGGACAGGGACACTACATATTATAGGGCAATGAATGTCGCCAGGGATTCGGACTCGAAGCAAAAAACATTACTGGCTTACCTGGGAGAGTTGGGAATATTCAAAGGCTACCCTGTGGCTGAGGGTGAAACTTTCACAATAGACTTGATAACCGGCGCGAACGATGTCAAGATGGTAGAGTATGAAATACACGATGCCGGCGATATAACGAATGTAATGGAGAACGGATCAAAGGCTGAGTCGTATATGTACGTGAACTACGGCGGAACCGGTGCGGTTCTCCAGGCGGTGGCTGAGACAGTCCTGGGAACAACAAATAACCCTGCAGAGTACCCGAACTTTCCTTTTGGTGAAGATGTACCGTCTGGCAAAAAAATGGAGGTTTTAGGGGTTCTGGCTTCTGACGTGGCGCCTGCCGGAAATGCGGCGGCATTATGCACATATACAGACTATCTGAAATTCATGAGAGGCCGTATAGTCCTTTTTGACGAGGATCATAATGGCCTTTTATATTATGCATACTTCCCGGATGATATCGGCGGAATGAACATGATAGCTGAAGGCTATGCGGTCGGCGGAAATTTCACACAGTGCGACAGGAAAGAGCCTTTGATGTTCGATCCACCTTTGACGTTTACTCAGGGTGAAGATTTAATGATAGCCTGGCACGTGGTTCATGCGGGTGCGGGTGTTCCTATATCTGAAGTACTTCAGGAAGTTGGTATAATCCTTCGTGTAAGTCCGATGTAAATTAAGTCGTTTTATGTAACCGCTGCGGTCCTCCGGATCTGAGCTCGATGGGCTGCCGGCATTTTTATAAATCGTTGGGAGACAATAAAGTAATTTTTCAGTGAAAAGATGCCCTGCTTTTTTTATGTCGTAAAATAAAGGGAAGGATTAACTATGTATTATCAGAGATTTGCAGTTGATGGTGAGCCAAATGTAACTATACTTGATCCGGGTTTGGTTTCGCTGGTTATAGAACCGAGGCGTTTAAGAGCTATTCTGATACAGACGAACGAGTATCAAAACAACATAATTGAGGGGTGGATCGGGACGGAAAGAATTCTTGAAATTCCAGATGTGAATGTAGATACAGACGATGGATTACCAGTTGGCGCAAGATCAACAGTGAAGATGGGAAGAATACCGGTTGAAGTTGATATACCGGCAGGTCAGATATTTAAAATTGGGAT
>JAUXAH010000236.1 GCA_030614945.1 Phycisphaerae bacterium | reverse complement strand
GAAAGAAAAGGACAAAGAGAGTACTCGATGATTACCGTAACCGTATGTGTGGGCAGCTCGTGCCACATCAGGGGCGCCCGTGAGATGATAGCCCGCTTCAACGAGTTTCTTAGCAAAAAGGGACTCGAGGATATGGTCGAGTTGAAAGGCTCGTTCTGTATGGAGCGCTGCGGCGAGGGAATTAATTGGAAGATCAACGATGAGATTTTAAGCAGCTCCAGCGCTGAAGAGGGAGCCGAAATGTTCCGGAAGAAAGTTCTGAACGCTTTGAAGGAAAAGACGCCTGATGGGCCTGCTCAGGGTCCGGGCGGCAGGAGAATTTAGTATGAAACTTCCCAAAAGCCAAGTGGCCGCGCACACCAGCGCCATATTGCAGCACACACCTAACGGGGTCCTTCTGGTGGACAACCATACGCGCATCCGTTTTGTCAATCCCTCCTTTCTAACTATGTTCCATTGTGCCGACGACGAGCTCATAGGCCGGGCGGCCAAGGAATTCGTCCACTCTGACTGCTTCGAACGCGCCATCGCTGGGGGCGGGTCGCTGATGGTCAAAGAGAGCATTCCCGAACACGAGGTCAGCTTCCGCGTTGGCATTTTTCCCATCGAGGGCGAAGACCTCTACTGCGGCATCTTCATCGACATCTCGGAAGAGGAAAAGGCCAGAAAAGACTTACTCGACCTCAAGGCGCAGACGCTGAAACGGACGCAGGAAGTTATCTCGCGTCAGATGCAGACGGCACAGGAAATAGCGAGACTGCTGGGTGAGACGACAGCGGAGACGAAGGTGCTTGTGATGAAACTTATGTCCCTCTATCAGGAAGAAGGTCAGTGATGAGGTTGTTTTACGAGTGGGGCACAAAACAGCTCGAGAAATACGGCGAAGAACTCTGCGGCGACAACGTAGCTATTTCCCGTCATTCCGGTTCCGTCATGCTCGCTCTTTCTGACGGATTGGGAAGCGGAGTCAAAGCTAATATTCTATCTATCCTGACGACTCGGATAGTTATGCACCTGATGGAAAATGAGCTACCCCTGAGCGAAGTGGTGGAGACGTTGAGTAAGACTTTGCCGGTATGCGAGGTCCGCAAGCTCGCCTACAGCACCTTTGCCATCGGACAATTTTTCTCCGAGGGGCGGGCTCGAGTAGTGGAGTTCGACACTCCTTCGGTTATTCTGGTTCGGCATCGAAAGTCTGTCCCCGTGGCGTACGAGGAACGGGAAATTGAAGGCAAGACCATTCGCGAATCGGAACTGAAACTGAAGACTGGGGATTGGGTCGTCTTTGTCTCGGATGGTGTGGTTAACGCCGGCATAGGTGGTCTTTATCCTCTCGGATGGGGCCTGGACCAGATTTCGCGGTTCCTTGAGGAACACTGTCACCCGGACGTTTCCGCCCAGGAGCTCGCCGATAAGCTTACGCAGGCCGTCTGGGACCTGTATTGCGGCAAGCCCGGGGACGATGTGAGTGTGGCCGTTATAAAGGTCCGACACAAGCTTACTGCCACCGTGTTTACGGGCCCCCCGGTCGATAAGAGTGCCGACAAAGCAGTGGTCGCCAGCTTTACACAACGTCCCGGGTTTCTTGCGGTTTGCGGAGGAACGACGGCAAAAATTGTCGCCCGTTATCTGGGCGCTAAGCCATTGGAGGTTGATCTGAGCACGATGAAGCCAGATGTGCCCCCATTGGCCCGGATAGAAGGTGTTGACCTGGCGACCGAGGGGATTCTGACCCTTACGCGGGTCAATGACTTGCTGCATTCGGGCGCCAGTAAGGACAGCGTAAAGTTTGATACAGACGGTGCGTCGGCATTAGTCCGCTTATGTCTGGATGTCGACCACATCCATTTCATGGTTGGCCTGGGCGTGAACCCGGCCCATCAAAATCCGGACCTACCCGGACAACTGGTGATGAAGCTGGCTGTGGTGCGGACGATTGGGGAGGAACTGCGGAAAAGAGGCAAGGAGGTAACTATCGATACCGTTTAGCTACAGGCCGGATAACCCTTAAAGCTCGAGCAGGCAGGCAAATTATGCATTGACAATAGATTTGTCTTGCCATATAGTTGCCCATTTATTTTTGATAACCAGCCTGTGAGGTAATAGCAAACATGACCGAAGAGAATAAGCTCATAGGACAAATAGTTGACCGCTACGATGGAGAGGTCGGGATGCTGATACCGATGCTGCAGGACCTTCAGGCCGAATGTGGGTATCTGCCGGCAGAGCACGTGCGCTGTCTGAGCAAGCGGCTTAAAGTTCCGCTGAGCCGCCTTTACGCCGTGGTGACTTTCTATTCATCGTTCCGGCTGGCGCCAAAGGGTGCGCACGAGGTAACGCTTTGCATGGGCACGGTGTGTTACCTCAAGGGCGCGGGCAGCATTTCCGAGGCCATCATCCGGGAATTCCGTGTTGAGGCGGGCGGTACTACGCGCGACCGCCTATTCAGCTTTAACGCCGTCAACTGCGTAGGCGCCTGTGCCCTTGCGCCGGTGATGGTTGTGGACGGGCAATACCACGACGGCGTTACCTCAGAATCTGCACTTGAAATTCTGCACGGCCTTCGGCCGGCTGAAGAACCTGCAGAGACCGACACAAAGGAGGCTGTAACGTGATTAGTGCCTCCACGAAATTCACAAGCGCTACCGATGTCGAACGTTTCGCAGAGGCACTGCGCGGCCGGGCCGGCCGCGCCCCCAAAGTGGTGCGAGTCTGCATCGGAACGGGTTGCGCCGCCAAGGGCTCACGCAGGCTTTACGAGCTTTTCTGCGAGGCGGCCAAGCGGTCTGGCCAGGACGTTCGAGTCGAGGCAAAATGTGTCGGCTGCCACGGATTCTGCGAGCGCGGTCCTATTGTCGTAGTCGAGCCCGGGGGAATTTTCTACCAACGGGTTGAGGAGCCTGATGTGGCGGAGGTCTTCCGTGAAACCGTGCTCGGAGGAAGGGTGATCGAAAGGCTGTTATACGAGGACCCTATTACAGGGGAAAAAGCCGAGAAAGCAGACGAGATACCTTTTTACAAGGTTCAAGAACGGATTGTTCTGGGCAACAACGGCCTGATTGACCCCACGAAAATCACGGACTACATTGCGGAAGGAGGATACAGCGCTCTTGCAAAGGTTATATCCTCGATGACGCCCGAAGAGGTGGTCTCGGAAGTAGAAGCGTCGGGACTCAGGGGCCGCGGTGGCGGGGGCTTCCCGACGGCACGAAAATGGCGTTCCTGCCGGGAGGCCGAAGGCCTGCCCAAATACGTCATCTGCAACGGCGATGAGGGCGACCCCGGGGCTTTTATGGACCGTTCGATTATGGAGGGGAATCCTCACTCCGTCATTGAGGGCATGCTCATCGGGGCATACGCCATCGGGTCAGAGCAGGGCTATATCTATGTCCGCAATGAATATCCCCTCGCCGTTGAGCACCTGCGAACGGCGATCTCACAAGCCCGGGAAACTGGGCTGCTGGGTAAAAACATTCTGGGCAGTTCGTTTTCATTCGATATCCGTATCAACCGCGGCGGCGGGGCATTTGTCTGTGGTGAGTCCACGGCGCTGATGGCATCGTTGGAAGGCCGTCCGGGTGAACCGAGGGCAAAGTACATCCATACCGTCGAAAGCGGTTTTCGTGGCAAGCCCACGAACCTTAACAACGTGGAAACGTGGGCCAATATCCCACAGATTATAAACCGTGGTGGGGAATGGTTCGCCGGCATCGGAACGGAAGAGTCCAAAGGAACCAAGGTATTCAGCCTGGTTGGAAAAGTCAAAAATACGGGGCTGGTGGAGGTTCCTATGGGCATTACACTGCGACGGATTGTTGAAGAAATCGGGGGGGGGATAGCCGGCGGCAAGCGTTTCAAGGCCGTGCAGACCGGAGGCCCCTCGGGCGGATGTATACCTGCCGAACACCTCGATGCCCGTGTGGACTTCGACGAGCTTACGAAGCTGGGTTCGATGATGGGCTCCGGCGGCATGATAGTTATGGACGAGGACACCTGCATGGTCAGGGTCGCGAAGTACTTCACCAACTTTCTACAGAAAGAATCCTGCGGCAAATGCACCCCCTGCCGGGAGGGGTTGTCCCAGATGCT
>JAUXAH010000294.1 GCA_030614945.1 Phycisphaerae bacterium | reverse complement strand
GCAGCACGCCCGGCAGCACCGGAAATGCCGGAAAATGGTCCGCCAAGTATTCTTCAGCCATAGAAACGCTCTTGATTGCCTTTATTTCCTTGCCGCTCTGAAGCGAAACAATCTTATCAATAAGTATGAATCTCATAATTTTGGCAATTGTAGTGATATGCAGCAGTTTTTCCAGCTTTTTTTCACTTTTTATGTCATTCCAGCGAAATCGAAGATACGGCTTTAGACGGAGCGGAATCCGTAAGTAAACCACTGAAAACCTGTCATCCTGAGCGCAGCTAAATATTTGCTTATCGGACAGAAGCAACATCCGGCAGCAGTATTTTGTTTTTTTCCCCCCTTTTTTTTGGTATAATATTGGTTAGATTAGTGCAATGCTCTTAATTAGACGCAGATTACGCTGATTAACGCAGATGTTTAATAATTTTTATCTTTCAGCGCAATCTGCGAAATCAGCGTCAAAAAAATAAAACTAAATCTCTGCGTGCTCTGCGAACCCCGCCCCTCTGAGGGGCTGGGCGAACTCGGCGGTAAAAAAATGTTAACAAATTGCAAATACGAAGATGGAGCGAGTCATAATGGATAAGGCGCTGGCGGATTTGATAAGAATATCACTAACAACGGGGAAAGATTCCACCCTTGTTCAGGGCGGCGGCGGTAATACATCGGTGAAAACCGCAGATGGTGAATATATGTATATCAAGGCCAGCGGCACGGCCCTGAAAGATATGAATGAGAAAGAGGGGTGGCGGAGAATTCGTCTCGATGCGGTTCTGAGTGTTATCCGGGACAAGCAATTAGCGAAACTCGATGCCGGTACGAGGGAGCCGGAAGTCGTCGACCGTCTTTTGCTTGCCTGCGACGATGATGTAAAGACGGGCGCGCGGCCGTCGGTGGAATCGCATTTGCACGCTTTTCTCGATAAATGCGTGATTCATCTGCATCCTATTGCGGTGGGCGCATACGTAAATGCCAAAAACGGAAAGGCAGAGCTTGAGAAGCTCTTTAAGGGAGAAAACCTGCCGCCGCTCTGGGTGCCTTACACGGACCCCGGCTTTACGCTCGCAAAGAAAATCTCTGAGTTAGTTGATAATTATCAAAAGCAATTCGGCAAGAAGCCCGAGATTCTTTTTCTCGAAAAGCACGGGCTTTTCGTCACTGCCGGGACTGCCGAGTCCGCGTTACGGCTGGTTCGCAAGGTTATTAAGCTCTGCAGCAGTAAGTTAAAATTCGATGCTCGATGCTCGATGCTCGATGCTCGAAGCAAGAATCGAGAATCGAGAATCAAGAATCAAGTAGCCGCCGCCAAATCAGCGATTCGCAGGGCGGTTTTCGACGCAACCGGTCAAGACGTGCCGGTAAGCTACTTTGCGACAACCGGGCCGGTCGCTGCATTTATGGCCCGCAAAGACGCGGAGAAACTGCTGGCGACACCCGCGCTAAACCCGGATGAACTGGTTTACGCCAACGGCTCGGCGATGTGGCTGGAGAAATGTGACGTTAATACAATCACGCGGAAACTGAGGGCACTGGCTAAGGGTGACCAGAAACCGGCCGCGGCATTTCTGGTAAAGGGCCTGGGGCTTTTCGTTGCGGCGGACAAAAAAACCGCTCCGATTATTGCTGAGATCACTGAAGGTTCACTTCGGATTCGGATGTGGGCGACGAAATTCGGCGGCATACTCGCCCTGACCGGCCGCGAGCGGGATTTCATTAACCGGTGGGAAGCGGAGGCGTTTCGTAAGAAAGTGGCAGGCGGCCAAACCTGATTACGGACAGGTAATGGTTCGGTAGTGATTTGCCATTTGTGTCCTGTTGAGAGCTACTTGTTTTTTATGTCGTAGGCCATAAGGGTGTCGCCGTGGCGGATGTAGAGTCGGCCGTCGGATATAGCCGGATGTGCCCAGTGTTTGCCGGAGCCCAGAGTAATGCGGAAGGAACTGACGATTTCAAAGCCCCTGGGTGAGGGTTTCACTAAAGCCACGTCGCCGGTATTTACATCATAACAGTATAACATACCATCGGCGTGGATAATCGAGCCCTTGTTTCCGTTCCACTTTGCTTCGTACATAACTTTTCCCGTATCCCATTCGAGGCAGACCCAATCGCCTCTGGGGATGCCGTTGAAGTTTGAGCCGTAGAGATAGCCATCGACGAGGACGACGCCGCCGTGGTGGCAGTCGAGGGTCTTATCGTTCCATTTTTTGGTAAAGCCGGTACCATCGGCAGAGATTTCAAACATTATCCCGCCAGTGGTGAATCTGCGTTCAATAACGCTGGTAACATAGATACAGCCGTCTTTGTAAACAGGGGTTACAATAGCGGTATCGTAAGATGTTTCGTACGGGATTCGCCAGAGGAGCTTTCCGTTATCGGCGTCCACGCCGATAATCGACTTTTGTATCATAGTCACAAGCAGACGATTGCCGCCTCTTTCAATCAGAATGGGTGAACAATAGGCGGCGGACTCGGTAAGGCCGGTAGTCGCCCAGATGGTTTCTCCGGTCATTTTGTCCAGCGCGACAACCGTACCTTTTTTACCGCCGGGGGTGCAGAACAGTTTCCGGCCGTCGATGAGGGGCGAGCCGCTCATCCCCCAGGTGATATTTTTTGCCTGGAATTTTTTTAAGGTATCGACCTGCCAGATTTTTTTACTGGTTTTGGCATCAAAGCAGGACAATAGCCCGGTGCCGCTGAATACATAGACCCTGCCGTCGTCAACCCCGTTAGAAATTTTCCCCTTTTGCATCATATCGCCCATTGCAGAATTTCTAACGGGGTCAACCGTTGGTGTGGTGCGAGTTCCCCTGTGAGACCTTCGCCACTCCGGGCCGTAGGATACTTTCCATTTCAGGTTGCCGGCAAGGTCGTAGGCAAAAAGGAACCCCTCGCCGTTGAGCATACCGGTTGTGTAGACAAACCCGTTTGCTACTGCAACTGAAGAGAAGCCTATTCCCAGTCCCTCGACGGACCACAAAAGTTCTGGGCCTCCCTGCGGCCATTTTTTCAGAAGCCCGGTCTCGGTTGATTTTCCATCGCGGTTGGGACCTCGAAATTGAGGCCAGTCATCAGCAAGACATATCCCGCCGGTCAATAGAACGCTCAAAAACAACGCTATTATGTTTTTAACGGGCAATGCCCAATTTTTAGCTGCCACTTGACCCGCTCCTCGAACTTGTCTTTGTCCACCGCCCCATAAGTTAGCCGTTGAGCTTATGGGACACCGTGAGTTTTTACCACAAAAAGCG
>JAUXAH010000646.1 GCA_030614945.1 Phycisphaerae bacterium | reverse complement strand
AGGTGCTCGGTGGAGAAGCCCGTAACAGAGGCGTCACAATTCTCCCTGAGTTCGGACTCGATCCGGGTATTGACCTGGTGATGCTCGGCGACGCATCCCAATCGTTGGACGTCATTGGGGATACCCGCACCGTAGCTGTACATCTCCTCACTGACGTCCAACGATTGGGATGCGTCGCCGAGCATCACCAGGTCAATACCCGGATCGAGTCCGAACTCAGGGAGAATTGTGACGCCTCTGTTACGGGCTTCTCCACCGAGCACCTTTAGGTCAGCAGGCACGTAGAATGTGTTGACGAGGTGAACTCCGCTCTCGATCGCTTCGTGAGCCACGCGGGCTATAAACGCAGTGGGGAGTAGGTCCACTGCAACATCCGGCTGCATATGCATTAGGCGCTTAAGACTCTCAGGATCCGCTGCATCGAGCCGCTCGCAATGAACCCTCTCGCGCCATCCGGCACGATCAACGTATGATTCGAGCATCTCAAGGTTTGCGTCCGCTGCGATGAGCTCATCAACATCCTTTGATGTTGCGAGATAGTGCAGAGCCGCCTTGCCTTGCATATCGATCCCCAGGACAAGTACTCTCAAACGAAATCCCCCATCGCTTCTACCGATCAAGTCCTCGCAATTGGCACAATCATGGGCTGCCTAACATAAGTTTATCTGTACTAATAAAATTACAATCACGACTATTTTTAACCATATAAACCTCTCTTTATTTATTTTTTGTTCACTTATTCACTTTATTTATAAGCATTTAGATAAAAGACCTAATAAATTCACACAATTTTTATACGGCTCCAATATGGCGTATAAAAGGAAAATTAGAGTCATGTCGTCAAGCACCGTTTCCGATAGAATAGAGTTTTACATTATTTTGTCCTCAATCCTTGGTGCTCTCTAATTATCTGTAGTTCCTTTTCTCCCTTTTCTGCAAGTTCGTTTATGTAAACCCAATAATCTTTAAATTTCATTCCTTCTGTTTCTTTAGCTATCTCCTCTTTTATTTCCCATACTTCCTCAAGCCAATTTTTTGGTTTTTTACTCATAATATATCATTTCCTCCGGTGTAGCCACCTCAAATTTTACTTCATACCCTTGAGACAGGGCTACAACTTTTACCTGACGAAAAGTGTTCTTGTTCGCAAGGTGCTTATAATTCCAAGTGATAAGATAATCAATCTGAGGAGATAGAATTGCAAGTGCCAAATGAAAAGCATCATCTTTTTTATTAGCAGG
>JAUXAH010000025.1 GCA_030614945.1 Phycisphaerae bacterium | reverse complement strand
AAAAATCAAAATTGTGGAGTTGCCGCAGAGCGGCAACGACTTCCTTAATTTTGCATTTTGATATTTGATTTTTGATATTATTTGGGCGAGGAAAATCTATATGGGTAATCTTTTGCTTTTTAACTCGGAATTTTATACCTGGTTCCTTCTGCCGTTTCTAATCTTTATGGCAAGGGTCATTGATGTCAGCATGGGAACGGTCCGGGTCATATTTGTTTCAAGAGGGCTGAAATATCTGGCCCCTGTTGTTGGGTTTTTTGAAATCCTGATATGGCTTCTCGCTATCGGTCAGATTATGAAGAACCTTTCCAATCCTGCGTGTTATATTGCCTACGCGGGCGGCTTTGCAATGGGTAACTATGTGGGGATTTGTATAGCAGGAAAATTATCCTTAGGGGTGGTGCTTATACGAGTTGTGACCAAGAAAGACGCATTGCCATTAATGGAGCATCTGAAATCTGAGAACTATGGAGTTACCAGTGTTGATGGATATGGTACTCTGGGAAAGATAAAAGTCATTTTCACAATCGTGCCCCGGCGAGAGGTTAAAAAAGTGGTCCAATTTGTGAAAAGATTCAATCCGAACGCATTCTACACTATAGAGGAAGTGAGCTTTGTTGAAAAGGGGATATTTCCTATTAGAAAAAGCTGGCGAGATTTGCATCTGCTAAGGCTGTTCAGGCCGTTTCGAAAAGGCAAATAGCCCTACGTTTCTCTTGTAGTAGGCCGTTTGGTCAATAAGAGAAAGCTACAATATACTATAAGTAGCTGTGTTCGGTATTGTCCGATTTCCCATATTTTCGCGTGGGAGATAACTGATGAAGATGATTGATTTGCGCAGTGACACCGTTACCTTGCCGACGCCGGCGATGCGAGAGGCGGTGTATCACGCCGAGCTGGGCGATGACGTGTTCGGTGGTCTGTGGTTCCGGCGAGTTCATCGCCGAGGCGCGGCGGACGCGTAAGGTATTGGGCGGCGGGATGCGCCAGGCGGGTGTCATCGCAGCGGCGGGTATTACAGCTCTGGAACAGATGGTAGATAGATTGGCGGAAGACCATATAAATGCTCGCCGTCTGGCTGAAGGTATCGCACGTATCCCCGGATTATCGATTGACCCGGCAGGGACGCAGACGAATATCGTCTATTTCGAGCTTGTCAGCGACCGGCTGACGGCGGAGGAGCTGGTAACAGAACTTGGTAAAAAGGGAATCCGGCTATTTTGTACAGTGCCATCCCGCCTTCGGATGGTAACTCATTATGGCATCGGCTCCGAGGATATTGATGCGGCCCTGGCGGCGCTGGGTGAGGTAATGAAGGAGTCGTAGTTGGGATTGGTGGGCTGAAGCCCACCCTACAATCTTCGCTGTGCTCAGGATGACAAACTTCCAGGGGTTATTTGACGCTAT
The DNA here is from genome assembly GCA_030614945.1 of Phycisphaerae bacterium. The sequence continues at coordinate 11,504 of JAUXAH010000025.1, read as the reverse complement.
TGTTTTGCAGGTCTAATGTCTTTAGGAGGAAGGCGTAAATGTCGGCCTGTTCGTCGATGACTTTTGATATTGGTTTGCCCCGGCCGTGTCCGGCTTTGGTTTCGATGCGAAGCAAAATGGGATTTTTGCCGGCGGCTTTCGCCTGGAGGGCGGCGACGAATTTTTTGGCGTGAGCGGGGACGACGCGGTCGTCAGTATCGGCTGAGGTAACGAGGATAGGTGGATATTCAACGCCTGTCTTGACATTGTGGAGAGGAGAATAAGCGTATAAAACCTTGAACTCTTGCGGGGTGGCTTCAGCGCTGCCGTATTCCGGTATCCAGTAGCGGCCGACGGTGAACTTGTGGTACCTTAACATATCGGTAACGGGGACCTGGCAGACGACGGCACCAAAGAGACGGGGCCGCTGGAGCATGCAGGCGGCGACGAGCAGGCCGCCATTGCTTCCGCCTCTTATGGCGAGCTTGTTAGGATTAGTATATTTGTTTTCGATGAGCCATTCTGCGGCGGCGATAAAGTCGTCAAAGACGTTTTGCTTTTTGTCGAGCATCCCTGCCTGGTGCCATTCTTCGCCGTACTCTCCACCTCCTCGCAAGTTTGCGACGGCATATACGCCGCCCATCTCCAGCCAGGTCAGGGTGTAGACGGAAAAATATGGTTTGAGGCTGATGTTATATCCGCCGTAGCCGTAAAGCAGGGTCGGGTTGCCGGCGTCGAGCTTTAGACCTTTCTTATGGGTGATGAACATAGGGACACGGGTGCCATCTCCGGAATGATAGAATACCTGTTTGGTTTCATAGTGCGAAGGGTCGAAATCGATTTTAGGTTTGTGAACGACTGTCAACTGCTGAGTGAGAAAATCATAGCGATAGCTTGTGCCGGGAAAGAGAAAAGAAGTGAAAGAGAAGAACATTTCGGTGTCGTCTTGCTTTCCGGAGAGGCCGCCGACTGTGCCGAGGGTCGGAAGGGGGATGTTACGGACGAAAGTTCCATCGAGATTATAGATTTTGAGCTGGTGGTGGACATCGTGCATATAAGCGACGACGAAGTGGTTGTTGATGAGGGCGACGTAATCGATGACGTCGGTTTGCTGGGGGAGGATTTCGCGCCAGTTTTCAGGGGCAGGATTATTGGTGTCGATGGCGATGATGCGTCCGCGTGGTGCATTGAGGTCGGAATTGAAGTAAAAGACCGAGTCAATATTGCCAATAAAGTCGTAACGGGCGTCGGCGTCGTCGAGCAATCTGATAAATGGTGCGGTGCTTTCGACAGGGCGGTAATAAACGCGATTCTTAGGGTCGGTGCCGTGATATACGTGGAGGATGAGGAATTTGCCGTCTTCGGTAATGGAGGGGGAGAAGTCTAATTCTTTGTTGTCGGGGCGTTCGTAAATGAGCTGGTCTTCGGATTGGGGCGTGCCGAGCTTGTGCCAGTAAACACGGTTGTAGTTGCTTTGGTCTTCGGGGTGGACGGTGTTTGGGTCGGGGAAGCGATTGTAAAAGAAGCCTTCGTTGTTGTGTTTCCAGGCGATGTCGGCGAATCGACACCATTGAAGAGTTTCATCGTAGTCCCGGCTGGAATCGATTGTTCGGATTTTGACATCTCGGCGGTCGCTTCCGCTGCGGGAGAGGGCGTAGGCCAGCAGGGTGCCGTCTTTGCTAATGGCCGTGGTGGTTATAGCGACGGTGCCGTCTTCGCTCAGTAAGTTGGGGTTGATGACGATGCTCGGTTTGCTTTCGAGCGTTTTTTGCGTGTAGAGGACAGATTGATTTTGCAGTCCGTCATTTTTCCAGAAGAAGTAACGGTCGCCTTTTTTGTAGGGAGCGGAATACCTGGGGTAATTCAACAGATGGGTCAGGCGGGCCTTGATTTTCTCTCTGGCGCTAACGCCGGTGAGGAAGTCGGAGGTCAACTTGTTCTGCTGCGCTACCCACGACAGCGTTTCAGATGAATCGGCATCTTCGAGCCAACGGTAGGGGTCGGGAACTTTGACGCCGTGATAAATGTCGGTTGGGAATGGTCTCTGGCATCCGCAGCATAATGCGGCGGAAACGGTCATAGTAACAAGTAAGCGAATGTATAACGTCTTCATAATAGACTACACCTTATATTGTTCTATTCGAGTAGTTGGCTATTGTTCCGGGCGGGCTGAAGCATAGCTTGCCAAAGCGCGGGCTTACTTTAATTGGGCCGTGCCGGGTTTTCAAGTAAAACTTTTCTCGCCGTTAACCGCGGATTGTATCTCGTATTTCGTGTCTCGTGTGAGGTTTTGATTTGACAGCGCTGATGGTTCTGGTTATTATATGGCCGGCGTCGACTAATTTTAAGTTTTAAGTTTAAAGTTTCAAGTTTCCTGTGACTGCGGTGCTGACGGTAACCGTTCACGGGTCAATATGCTGAATTTTGGCCGTTTTATGTCATTGCGAGCGAGGCAATCTCTCTGCTGCGAAAATTTGAGATTGCTTCGGCCTAAAGGCCTCGCAATGACACGAAAACGCCGTTTTGCCATCGTGAACGGTTATGTGGGATACTTCGCTTAAATGCTTCTAACTTCGGAAGAATCAGAGACTTATCTAAAATTTTGGAGACTGTTTTAAGGGGAGTTTATTATGCCTTATATTTTTGCCGTAACGATACCTTATGCAGCAATAACTATAATTTTTATTGTCCTGGCTACGGGCGTTGGCGCTTTTATCAGAAGAAGAAGCAGGGATAAATGCCTGAAGGATTTTGGGCGGAATATGGTAACGCTGGAAGAGACATCGGGCAAGACAATCTGGGGTAAATTGAACGTGGAAAATACCGGGCTGGAATTCGTTTACCCGACAAAGCACAAAGACCAAGAGGGGCACGATGAGACCAGCTATATTCTATATAAATACGAGTATCCTAATATTGCGGCCTTGATTCGCTACCACGATGAATTGAGCGAAAGTAATAGAAAAGAAAGAGAGAAGGAATTAAAAAGGACCTATCATCCGACACTGCTGCGAAAGGTTAAAAGAAAAATACAAAACGTCTTCAAGACGGTGAGAGATTCGGTGATGGAGGTGGTAAATCTGTTAATCAGTCAGGCCAAAAAAGCCACTCCAGCCGGGGCGGTGCTGACTTCTCAAGATAAATACGTCTCGCGGATGAAGCAGGAATTGATGGGTTCGGTGGGGACTTCCTTCGAGCCATTATTAGAGAGGTATATCGGCAGCAAGGTTGTGCTTGAGCTGATTAAAGGTGATAAGATATTCGAATATTGCGGCGTGTTGAAGGAGTATACAGCCGAGTTTATTGAAATTATGGACGTTAATTACAAAGTGAAAGAAGACCAATCGGCCAGGAAGGCGGACCTGGTTGTGCCTCGAAAACTTGGGGTGGTCCGACATCTCGGAGAATGATGTTCGTATTGCGTATCAGCGTTTTTGGCGTCGGCGGAGGATCAGAAAGAGCACAAGCGCAGTGATGATAACGATTACCAGTACTTCACCTTGACCGAAGAGTACAGCCAGCCCCGTTAGAAGTTCCTCTTGACAACTCAATGTGTGCCTAACGAGACTTACTTCTAACAGGGCAAGCATTTCGATATCCTCTCCAGATTTATCCAGTCTTATTCTCGATTCCCGTATCGAGCATCCAGTATCAGGGTCAGTTTAGCCGGACAATCCTTTTGTGTCAAGCTGGTTGGGGAAAATATCTCGATTCTCGATGCTCGATACTCGATGCTCGTTGCTCGTGTTGGGGGATGCGTCAGGAAATATTAAAAATGTGTGAGCAATTTGCTTTTTGCGCGCATAATAGTTAGTAGAAGCTGGTACCAGAAAGGGACGTTCAAGAAAGTGACTGAGCAGTCTAACCAACGAAGTTGGACGGGAATATCTGCAGGCGATGCCGATATGTGGGGGGAATTCCTGGGTGGCCCGACAAAAAAGGCACCGTCGCCACCACTTATGTCCGCTATAAACACGCCGATACGACAGCGGTAACCGAGTTCAAGAGTCCTATGGCTGCGGGCGATTTCAATGAGAGTTTTGGTGGTTCGAGCAGCGAATTTAAGCTTGCCGCAACTGTTGCTGAATTTGCCGAGATTCTTCGCAAAAGCTACTGGGCCAAAGGCGCAACGCTTGAGAGAGCGCTCGAGCGTGCCCAGCAGCTCAGCAGAGAATTCAAGGGTGATGCGGATGTGATTGAGCTGGTCGATTTGATATCGAAGGCCAAACGACTGATGAAAAAGACGGATGTCAAGCCCGTCGAAACTGAAGAGGGCGAAGACGTGTTGCGATAGCCATAAAACATCAGAGATAAAAATTGGAAAGGCCTGCCGCAAAGACAGGCCTTTTGTTTTTGGGCAGCTATTCTTCTTTTGGTTTTGTTTTCTGGCCTTGTGGGAGTGAGCAGTTGGCGATTGATTAAAATGTAATTTTGAAGTCTGTGTATTGGGGGTTGAAGGTAACTTGTTCGATTTTGGTCTCTCTTATGTAGCCGGTAAAGGCGTCTTCGATGTCCCGGATGCAATCGGCAATGTCGTCAGGACGGCCCTGGGCGAGCATTTCAACGGTGCCCTCAGGTGCGTTGCGGACAAAGCCGGTCAGCTTATAGCGGTTGGCTATACGAAAGGCGGTGAAGCGAAAGCCGACACCCTGGACCTGGCCGATAAAAATTATATGTTTAGCAGTCATTTCTCGTATTGCGTATTGCGTATATCGTATTGCGCATTCAAACCAACAACATAATATCGTAACCTAAAACGATTTTTGATACAAGCTCCGAAAGCCCAACGGCCAACCTTCGGGGCAAGCGAATGATGGCGAAATAAATTAGGGTTCACCAGGAGCATAAAGTGCCGTATAATCCATGCTCGATACTCGATTCTCGATTCTCGACAAACGGCAATCGGGATAATAGTGGTTGATTATGGCAAAGAAGACAAAGAGACAGATAGAAAGAGATGAGCAGCTTTATCAGCTTACGACGCTTGTGGCGGGTGATTTTTCGCTTCAAGAGGCGCTGGACAAGCTCGCGGAGGCGGCAGTGAAGATTACCGGCGTCAAGGCCTGCTCGATTCGGCTGCTGGATGAAGAGGCCGACGATTTGAAGATGCGAAGTACGTATGGCCTCAGCGAAGAGTACCGCAACAAGGGGCCTGTCTCGAAAAACGATACCGTAATTAAAGCTGCTTTTGCGGGCGAAGCGGTGGTTCTGGACGATATGCGGGTTGATGACAGGGTCAAATACAAAGAGGCGACGATAAGAGAAGGTCTTGTCAGCCAGCTTACCGTTGCGATGCAATTCAGGGATAAAGCGATTGGCGTGCTTCGGTTGTATAGTCCCAGGCCGAAACGCTTTGATGAAGATGATATCGGCCTGGCCAGGGCGGTTGCTTCACAGTGTGCTGTTGCGATAACAAACGCCCGGTTGTATGCAGAGGCGATTGAAGGAGCGCGCATCGCCGAGCAGATGCGGCTGGCAGGGGTTATTCAGCGGAGGATGATTCCGGAAAAGGCGCCGCTGATACCGGGTCTGGATATAGCGGCTGCTTATATTCCCTGTTTTGACGTGGGCGGTGACCTTTACGATTTTCTTCAGGTAAGTGACACCTGCGTTGTCGTGGCGATTGCCGATGTGATAGGCAAAGGTATTCCTGCGGCACTAATGATGAGTTGTTTTAGAGGTGCTGTGCGGGCTTACGCCGATACCGAAGGCAGCAGCGAAGCTATACGGGAGATTATCGATAAGCTAAATAAGATGGCGTGCAGTGAGTGCAGGGACGGCGAGTTTGTTACGCTGTTTTATGCAATCATTGACGTTAAAGATATGGCTGTAACCTATTGCAATTGCGGGCACGAGCCGACGGTGCTGATAAGAGAAGGGCAAATTACGGAACTGGAAAAAGGCGGACTTGTGCTCGGAGTCGAGCCGCAGGCGGAATACGAGATTGAAACGATGGCGCTTGCGGATGGTGATTGTTTGCTGTTTTACAGCGACGGGCTGATTGACGCAGCCAACTTCGATGGCCAATTCTGGGGCAGGGAAAGTTTGCTGAAAACCGCAAAGAAGTTTACCGCAGGCTCGGCGGAGCAGATGCTTAAAAATATACTCGGGTACAGAAGGCGGTTTGTGGGACTTGCCAGTCAGTGTGATGATACGAGTATTATTGTTGTCAAGGTGGTTAAACGGTGATTGGTTAAACGGTGATTGGTTAAATGGTGATTGGTTAAATGGTGATTGGTTAAATAGTTACCAGTTACCAATTACCAGTTACCAAATCTAAGATGTCGAATCTGGTTATTACAATTGATGGTCCTGCGGCCAGCGGTAAGAGCACGGTGGCGCGACTGTTAGCTGAACGGCTGGGGGCGAGTTTCCTCGATACCGGTGCGATGTATCGGGCTGTTACGTTAGCTGCGATTGAGGCCGGCGTCGATATGGGCGATGAGGAGAAGCTGCTCGGCGTTCTGGAAACAAGCGAATTTCAATTTGCGGTCAAAGAAGGCAAAATGGCGGTTCGCATCAATGGGGTTGATGTTACCGAGCGGATACGCGGGCCGGAAGTTACCGCCAAGGCCCGGCATATCGCTTCGGCGGCAAAGCTGCGGGAGAAGTTGGTCCGGATGCAGAGGCGGTTTGCGGCAGGAGAGGAAAAAATCGTTACCGAGGGAAGAGACCAGGGCACTGTGGCGTTTTCCGACGCCGATGTAAAATTTTATCTGACGGCTGATGCCGGCGAGAGGGCAAGAAGAAGACAGGCTGAGTTGCGGGCCAAAGGCGGCGGTGAACCCTCCCCATCGGATGGGCTGGGTGAAAGTCTTGAGCAAATACAAAAGGCCATAGAAGAAAGGGACAAAAGCGACGAGGACAGAGCAGTGGGGCCATTAAGGCCGGCTGATGATGCTGTTGTTATCGACACCACCGATTTGAGTATAGAAGAGGTTGTAGAAAAGGTTTTGCGCTGCGTGGAAGAAAAATGCCTGAAAAGAAACCAAAAATGAGATGGTTCCGCTTTGCACGCTGGATTTGTCCAGCACCAAAACGGCGCGAGCCCAAAATGAGATGGTTCCGGTTTGCACGGTTTTGGTGCTGGATTTTTTGCAATCTATTTTTTCGGATTCATGTTTATGGGAGGGAAAATGTTCCCGATAAAGGCGCTTTTGTGCTGGTCGGTAACCACCAGAGCTATCTCGACCCGGTATTTTGCGGAATACCTTTGAAAAGGCCTTTGTATTTTCTTGCCCGTGATTCGCTCTGGAAAAACAGGTTTTTCGGCCGGCTGATTTCTTCGGTCAATACTATACCGGTCAAGCAGGGTAAACCGGATTTGTCTGCGATGAGGAAGGTCATCGGCAAACTCAAAGAAGGCAGGGGAGTTTGTCTTTTTCCGGAGGGAACGCGTACGAGCGACGGCAAAATTACACCTTTCAAACCCGGCTTTGGCCTTTTGTGCAGGCGGGGAGAGGCGGCGGTTGTGCCGGTATTGATTGACGGCGCCTTTGAATGCTGGCCGAGGCATAAGAAGATATTTTCACCCGGACGGATTGACGTCTGCTACGCCAAAGCCATACCGGCCGAGCAGGTCGCGAATATGAATGACAGGCAGCTTGCAGAGCTCTTAACCGATACGCTGCGCCGGATGCAGACGGAAAGCCGGATAAAGCACGGCAAAGAGCCGTATGATTATTGATGATTTTGTTGCTTGTTGCTCGTGATGCGTATTGCGTGGTGTGGGACGGGGTTCTGGTTTGACGGGAAAGAGAATTTTGGTTAAGTTGCGACTTGAGGTTCCAGTCTGGAACCTCAAGATAGGTTGTTACGGATTGTGACCAGCTAAATTTGAGGTCACATTTTGTGACCTCAAGTTTATGTTTATTTGGTGAGTGGTAAATATGGCTAAAAAGACTGACTCAATTGTTCCTGTTGAACGGATATACAGAAGTATTCTGTTTATCAGAGGACACAAGGTTATATTAGACAGGGACTTAGCCGAGTTGTATGGCGTAACCACCAAGAGGCTTAATGAGCAGGTTCGGCGTAATATTGAGCGTTTTCCATCGGACTTTATGTTTCAGTTGAGCAATGATGAAGTTGAACGTTTGAGGTCGCAATTTGCGACCTCAAAAGAAGGACGAGGTGGTCGCCGATACGCACCCTACGCATTTACCGAGCAGGGAGTTGCTATGCTTTCCAGTGTTCTGCGGAGCAGGCGGGCTATTGAGGTCAATATTGCAATTATGAGAACATTTGTTAAACTGCGCCAGATTCTCGCCACAAACTCCGCGCTCAGACGCAAAATCGAATCGATGGAACGCAAGTACGAGGAGCAGTTCAAGTTCGTTTTTAATTTGCTATCAAAGATGTTAATACCAACCCCAAAGTCAAAAGCACAAATAGGTTATCTTACTGAAGCTAATGGACATAAAAAAGGCACCACAAAAGCTAAAGTTAAAGCCAAATAGTAGTGCCTGCAATAACCGCTTTGTGACGTTTAGCCGCCTATGAAGAGGCCGCGGAGAGCGGTCAAAAAAAGAAAAAAGCTGCAAGTCCTGATTTAATCGGGCCTCACAGCCCCGCTAAATTTGTCATTCCGAGCCCCGTAAGACCAACGGCCAACTTACGGGGTGAGCCGAAGCTCAATTGGTGCGAGGCGAAATTACGCTTGACTCCGTATCTGGTTGCGAGTATTCTTGTAGGCCGACTGCGTTATTCAAAGGTCGCGGGCAGCCCCCTAAGTTACATAGTAACAGGAATTGGTTTTGTATTATTTTTGGGAGAAATAAGATGTATCAAAAGAAGGTCGTATCAGTGGTTTTGTTGGCGTTGATGGTTGCGTTTGTTGGTTCCTGTGCGGAGTTCGGCTTAAGTCCAAAACAGGACCTGCTGGTCAATGGCCTGGACGATTGGCAGCAGATAGGCGGGCGAGAAGGAAGCTGGAAGTTTGAAGATGGAATTCTGTACACCGGCGGGGGCGGCGGAGGCTGGCTGTCCACCAGGCAAGAGTATGACAACTTCAAACTGGAGCTGGAGTTTCGCGTGCCCCCGGGAGGCAACAGCGGCGTATTTGTGCGGGCGCCGCACGAGGGCAATCCTGCGTATGAGGGGATGGAAATCCAGATACTCGATGATTACGCGCAGCAGTGGGCGAAGTTGAGGCCGAGTCAATACACCGGCAGCATTTATGATGTTCAAGCGCCGTCTAAGCGCGCCACTAAAAAGGCAAACGAATGGCAGAAAATGATTATCGTCTGTAATGGGCCGATGGTGCAGATTACTGTGAACGGCACAGTCATAGTGGACACCGACGTAAGCGAGTACAAGGATAAGCTGGCCACGCATCCGGGCCTGGCGCGAACGAAGGGCTATATCGGTCTGCAGAACCATGGGAGCCGGCTTGACTACCGTAACATTAAAATCACGGAACTAAGATAGCTCCAAGTATGCGATGTATTGCAAAATTTAGGAACCCTATAATAAGGAGGACTACAAAATGGCCGAATTTGGAAAAACTACAATAACAGATAAAAGCCGAAAGCGGCTCACTCGTCGTCGGTTCATTGCCGGCGCCGGGGCGACGGCACTGTCGTTTACGGTGATTAAGCCGGCGCTTGTTCGCGGAACGGAGGCCAACTCGAAGGTCGATTTGGGAATAATCGGCTGCGGCGGCCGGGGAACCTGGATAGCCGAACTGTTCAAGCAGCACGGCGGATACAATGTCGTGGCCGCGGCGGACTACTTCCAGGACAGGGTCGATGGCTGCGGCGGCAAGTTGGGTGTGGCAAATGCCCGCCGTTATACCGGCCTGTCAGGTTATCGCAAACTGCTTGATAAGGTGGACGCGGTGGCGATTGAGAGCCCGCCGTATTTTCATCCTGAGCAGGCCGCTGATGCGGTGGACGCCGGCTGTCACGTTTACGTTGCCAAGCCGCTCGCTGTGGATGTGCCCGGCTGTCACAGTATCGCCAGAAGCGGCAGGAAGGCCACGGCCAAGAAGCTGTGTTTCCTCGTTGATTTCCAGACGCGTGCCGACAAGTTTTATATGGAGGCGCTTAAACGCGTTCGCAATGGCGCGCTGGGTGAATTTGTGTTCGGTGAGTCAACCTACCACGCCGGTGACCCGTTCGGGCGCATGTACAAGACGTGGCGGGATGACCCGAAGAATCCTGAGAATCGTCTTCGGGCGTGGGGACTCGATAAAATAATTTCGGGCGATATTATCACCGAGCAGAACATTCACACGCTCGACGTAATGAGTTGGATAATGAACCAGGAACCGATTTGGGCGGTGGGGACCGGGGGGAGAACGGTGCGGCCCGTCGGCACCTGTTGGGACCATTTCACGCTGCTGTTTCAATATTCAAACAATGTGGGTGTCACCTTCAGTTCCAGACAGTTTAAGGGACACGGGACAAAACCCGAGGGTATTCGGAATCGAATGTTCGGCTCCAAGGGCGTGCTCGAGACACAGTACGGCGGACAGGTCCTTATCCGCGCAAAGGGAGAGGATTTCTATCGCGGCGGCAGAAGCCCCGGCATCTACAAAGATGGGGCCGTGGCAAACATTGCGACATTCCATAAGAGCATTGTTCAAGGCAAGTTTGACAATCCGACAGTTGCCGAGAGCGTTCGCAGCAACCTGCTGACGGTACTCGGCCGCACCGCTGCCTACCGGCGCCGAAAGGTAACCTGGAGCGAAATTGTCAACAGCAAAGAGAAGTTGGACGCAAACCTTAAAGGTTTGAAAGCATAAAGAGAAATTGAGTGCGAAAAATATCGGCTGGTTTTTGGCTCGCAGTATTGGTTTTTCTGTGGAGGTATGAAAATGAAGCGGTTGCGAATGACTCGTCGCGAGATGATGGTAAATAGCGCCTGTGCCGTTGCCGGGCTTACATTGACCGCTTCGTGTCGGCCTTTCGGACCTTTGTTAGGCGGCCCGGCCGGTCAGGGTTTCAAAATTGGCGTCTGCGACTGGACAATAGGTAAGAAGACCAATCCCGCTTCGTTCGAGATGGCCAAGCGGCTGGGACTCGACGGTGTGCAGGTGGACTTTGGAAGTGGGCAGGATGACCTGCCGCTGTTCAATCCGGACCTGCAAAAGAAAATCCTTGAGGAGGCAGACAAGCACGACATGCAGATAGCGTCGCTGGCCCTTGGGGTTCTTAACGGTGTCCCCTACCAGAGCGACCCTCGCGCCGAGCGGTGGGTCGCCGAGAGTATTGACGTCTGCAAGGCAATGGGGGTCAACGTTGTTCTCCTCGCCTTTTTCGGCAATGCTGACCTGCGAAACGACAACAAGGGTATTGATACCGTTGTCGAGCGGCTTAAGAGGGTAGCGCCGAAGGCGGAGGAGGCAGGCGTTTTTCTCGGCCTGGAAAGCTGGCTCAGTGCCGAGCAGCACCTGGATATCATCGACCGGGTCGGCTCGCCCGCCGTCAAGGTTTATTACGATGTGGGCAACTCTCATAAAGCCGGCTACGATATCTATGAGGAGATACGCCTGCTCGGCAAGCAAATCTGCGAGTTTCACG
>JAUXAH010000683.1 GCA_030614945.1 Phycisphaerae bacterium | reverse complement strand
TGATATTCGCGCTTGTCCGCCCAGATGTGTTGCTTCGATTAGAAAACCGTATGCCGATATAAGCGGCAATTGCGTGGTTGACGAGGCGGACATTGGGATACTGGTAGGCGACTGGCTGCTGCGCGACGAACTTATTACGACGCAAGCGCCAAGCGCCGCTAATCTGATAGCACGCTACCAGTTCGAAAACAACTTCAATGACAGTGGCCCGTACGGCTACCACGCTACTGACCCATGTGGTACTAACCCGGGCTTCGCACCCGGCGCCATTGGCAAGGCACTTTCCCTTGACGGTGTGGACGACCATCTGGTTGTCGGCAGCGTAGGCATTGACGGTAATACTCCAAGAACGATCGCCGGATGGGCGAAGGCGAACGTACCGGCCGTGTTAATAGTAGGCTGGACGAACGTCTTCGGCTTCACTTCACATCCCTACCCGGACCTCGGTAACAGGAGCTTCGACATAAATCGTCGAGGCGGCCAGGACTTCTATTGTATCCACGCTTACGGCTGGGAAGAGAACATCCTTCCTATGGATCAGGAGTGGCACCACTTTGCCGCCACCTATGATGGAGGAACGATACGCTGGTACGGGGATGGTATTCTCATCGGCAGCACGTTCCGCCTGATTAACACCGATGACAGCGTGCAGATGGGCAAGCGTGCACATGATGCGGGAGGCTATTGGCCCGGTTTGGTCGATGAGTTCCGCATCTACAATTACGCTCTGTCAGATGCAGAGGTAGCGTATCTGGCTACCAATGGCGCGCCTGGGTTACATATTCCGTTGATATCGCCGGCTGACCTGTACCAAGGTGAGCCCCAAGGCCAGCAATACATTAACTTCAGGGACTATGCTTTCATAGCAGGCAGCTGGCTTGAGGAGAAACTGTGGCCGGTGGTGCCATAATCAACGTTAGTGTTGGTTAGCCCCGCCCCTTCGCGAAGGGGCGGGGTTAGCCTATGGCTTTTGCATCAGTTCGGGGCCTATGCTGATTGATACGGCATAGGCCCCGATTGTTTTTTGAGCAGTAAGATTTGCGGGGACTGGTAATCCGAAAAATGGCTGAAAAACTTGATTTTCTGATGGAGGACACAGGTTGAGCTAC
>JAUXAH010000500.1 GCA_030614945.1 Phycisphaerae bacterium | reverse complement strand
TTTGCCGCATCGATATCATTATACGGGATTACAATGGTCAGCCCGGCAATCGAATCGGGCACGCCGGCACTCGAAGCAGCAGTGTTTCTTACCGCAGAGTTCGCAGAGACCGCTGAGTTTTTAATTTTAATTTCTTTCTCTGCGCTCTCGGCGCTCTCTGCGGTTAATTTTTTTACATTTTCGGCAAGACCGGAACCCCCTACTACCAGCAGCGAATCGCTGTGGCCGTGATAACAGCCGGCCATTTTGATTACTAAATCCTTTTTGGTATATGCACGGGCCAGTCGGATAGCTGTCATTACCGCCTCGGTGCCGCTGTTCACAAGACGGACTTTTTCGATAGAGTCGAAGGCAGCGATTATTTTTTTGGCCAGGGCGGTTTCGGCCAATGTCGGTGCTCCGAACGAGGTTCCTTTTTTCGCTGCGGCACCAATAGCTCTAACCACCGCAGGATGGGCGTGTCCAAGAATCATCGGGCCCCAGGAGCCAACGTAGTCAATATACTCATTGCCGTCAATATCGTAGATTTTTGAGCCGAGTGCGTGCCCAATGAAAAGCGGCCCAGTATCCACGCCGCCGAAGGCCCTCACCGGCGAGTTGACGCCGCCGGGCAAATAATTGCAGGCCTCGGCAAAGGCCTGAGCTGATTTCCGGGGCACATTGAAACGCCCCTTATTGCGTTTGGGGCCCCCTTGGTATGCTTTTTGTTCGTTCATCATCTCGGTTCACCACGTTAGAGGGACCCCGCTTGCCCCCCTGCTTCTTGCGAAGCAAACCGGGGGGCTTCGCGGGAACCCAAATTCTCCCTTTTTGCCCCCTCAGAAAGTTACTGACTCAGTCCTAACGGGGTTCATATCATAAGACAACCGACGGTGAAATTCAAATCATTTGTAGGCAACCGATTTTTCTTGCAAAGCTCTGGCAGCTGCATATACTCTAAAACTTCAAAACTCGATAAATGAGCGAATTCGGAGCATAGATATGAATTTAGTTAAATGGTTTCGTAAAAATAAGACGAAAGTGATGGCCATTGTAGTCGTCATTATAATGTTCGGCTTTGTAGGGGGCAGCGCATTATCCTACTTGCTTAGTCCAAAAAGAACGGGGCGGCACAAAACAGTGGCTTACTTCGGAGATAACAGGAAAATAACGGAGAAAGACCTGTATGATGCAAGGCAGGAACTGGGAATTCTAAAGCGGCTGGGGGTAGATGAACTGCTGAGAAACATTAGTGTTCCATTATCTAATGTGCAAGACTTACAAGCGCTTCTGCTGGGCGAACTGCTGTTTTCCGAGCGGAAAATTTCGCCGGCATTAACCAAGCATATAAAACAAATGATAAGAGCAAATAGGTACAGGATAAGCGACAAACAAATCAATGATATTTACAGGCGTCCGATGCCAGGTGATATATATTGGCTGCTGCTGAAAAACGAAGCCCGGCTCACAGGAGTTAGAATATCAAACAAGGATTCCGGCAAACTGTTAGCAAGAATAATGCCACAGATACCACAATTTACCAAAGAGATGCGAACGACGTTCGGGAAATTGCTGGCGGTACTGGAGTACGCCAGGATGACCTGCTCGGGCCAGGATGTTACAGCGGCGCAGATAATGCACAATGTAAGCCGGGAAAGGGAAACAATCGACGTTGAATTTGTAAGATTTGATTCGGCTGTGTTTGCCGAAACACAATCCGAGCCAAACGAAGAAAGAATCTCTGCGCATTTCGACAAATACAAAAAATTCTTTGCCGGTGCCGTAAGCGAGGAAAACCCTTATGGCTTCGGGTATAAGCTGCCCGACAGGGT
>JAUXAH010000088.1 GCA_030614945.1 Phycisphaerae bacterium | reverse complement strand
ATAACGACAAAGAACACGCTCTTCTTCGTATTGCGTATTGCGTATTGCGTATTGCGTTCATTTTCTTTCGCCGCTGAGTTCGGCGGGTTAACTGATTTTGGTTTTAATTCTTTCTCTGTGTTCTCTGTGGCTAATCTTTTTATGTCTTTTCGTGCCGCATACACTGTCAGCAGAATAAGCCCCGCAAATACGCCTAACAGAGCAAAGCCTTCCGGGCGTGACAGGTATGAATTATGTAAAACAGGCCAAAGTAACAGCGCCACCACGAGCATCACAGGTATCTCGCGGCGGAGCGTTCGCAATTGAATCCTGAGCGGGCAAATAAGGGCGACCAGGCCGCCGACAAGAGCCAGATTGGCAATGTTGGAGCCGAAAACGTTGCCAATAGCCACGTCTCCGTTATCTCCGACGGCTGCTGCGATACTGGCGGCCACCTCGGGCGCCGAAGTACCCATAGCTATGATGGTCAGGCCGATGACAAGGGGACTTACGCCAAGACGCTGTGCCAGCGCAACCGCTCCCGCCACCAGCAGGTCGGCGGATTTCCATAGTATTACCAGCCCCACAGCCAGGAGTATAATAGCCCAGACTATGTTCATCTCAAAAATTATAACCAAGGTGGCTACTGTTTCAAGCTATTTAGTCTAAACGGATGTGTTTGTTCTGCGTGATCCATCGTGCGCATAATATTGTGCAGAGCGAGATGGGCTAAATTTTTCCCACAACCAGGCAGGCGTTATGGCCCCCGAAGCCGAATGAGTTGCTCATCGCAATATTGACCTTTGTTTGGCGAGCTTCCAGCGGCACAAAATCCATCTTAAGGTCGCAGCGCTCGTCCTGATTATCTAAGTTGATAGTAGGGGGGATAGCCGATTCATTAATGGCTTTTACACATATTATAAGCTCAACGGCGCCACTTGCCCCAAGCAGATGGCCGAGACTGCTTTTGGTCGAGCTGACAGGCAATTTGTAAGCGTGCTCACCAAAAATAGCCCTGATAGCCATACTTTCAGCAATGTCATTTAGCTCCGTTCCTGTCCCGTGTGCATTGATATAGTCAACTTTCTCTGTTTCGACGCGTCCATCAATTAGTGCCAGCTTCATTGTTGTCGCAGCACCTTTGCCGTCCGGCAGTGGGGCGGTAATATGGTAACCATCGTTGGTTGCACTGTAGCCGAGAAGCTCGACGTATATATTTGCGCCGCGCTTCTTCGCGTGTTCATATTCTTCTAAAACGACAATGCCGGCACCCTCAGAAAGGACAAATCCGTCTCTGTCCTTATCGAAGGGCCTGGAAGCGGCCTTGGGGTTGTCATTTCTGGTGCTCAGAGACCTCGCGGCACAAAATGAGGCCAACCCGACGGGACTAAGAGCAGCTTCTGCGCCGCCCGTTATGATGACGTCACTTCGTCCAGAGAGAATATTGGAAAACGCTTCGCCAATGGCATGACTGCCCGAAGCACAGGCGCTAACAGCACAAAAATTGGGACCCCGCAGGCCGTAACGAATGGCAATATTGCCGCTGGCGGCGTTGGCCATAAGGCGAGGGACGCAGAAAGGGGAAACGCGGCCTGGGCCTTTCTTCAAAAGCTTTTCATGCTGTTGTTCGATTTCCTGTATGCCGCCTATGCCAGTGCCAACGACTACTCCGACACGGAATGAGTCCTCTTTGGCAAAATCCAAGCCGCTGTCATTTATCGCCTGGATTGCTGCGGCCATTGCAAGCTGCGAGAAGCGGTCCATTCTTTTGCTTTCGCGGTGGTCAACGTATTTTTTTACGTCGAAGTTTTTTATCTCGCCGCCGAACCTTACCGGATATTCACTGGTGTCAAAGGATTCTATGGTGGAGACGCCGCTTTTACCTTCGCACAGCGCAGTGAAAAGACCTTCAACGGACTCGGCTAAGGCGGTAACGCAGCCTAAGCCTGTTATAACGACTCGCCGTTTACTCATACTAAACTTGTTCGCTATTCTTGGCTTTTGGAATGTACAATGTTGACGATGTAATCAACCGCGGCACCGACCGTCTGGATTTTCTCGGCCTCTTCGTCGGGAATACTCATATCAAATTCGTCTTCGAACTCCATAACGAGCTCAACCGTATCCAGTGAGTCAGCGTTCAAATCGTTAATAAATGAGGTCTCACGCGTTATTTCAGACTTATCTGTGCCCATTTGTTCACTTATTATGTCGATCACTTTGTTTTCAATTGCCTGAACATCTACGTCATCAACACTCACTTGTTTTTCCTCCCTGGTCTAATAGGAATTTATTCCGTAACCTCACAACCAAACCAGTCGCCGGTAACAGTAACTAATACTAATCACTGGTAGCGCCATTTTTTATCTTGGCGGGTATAATACCTGCTAAAGTGCTTGTCAACAAATATTTTTTTATTTTTTTTGGGGGGTGCCCACTAACGACTAAATATCGATAGATACGCTTCCGACAGGCGTATTAACGACTATTCACAAGACGTTATACGCAATACGAGATTACATTGCCATACCGCCGTCCACACAAAGCACCTGGCCCGTGATATAGGCGGCCTGGTCGCTTGCAAGAAATGCAACGGCCTTCGCCACATCATCAACGCTGCCAAATCTTCGCAATGGTATCATCTGCTTTGCAGCATCTTTGACCGGCTGCGGCAACTTATCCGTCATCTCGGTAACAATAAAGCCGGGCGCAACGCAATTCGCTGTTACATTCTTTTTCGCTACCTCACGCGCCACTGACTTGGTCAGGCCAATCAGGCCTGCTTTGCTGGCCGCATAATTACTTTGACCGGCATTGCCCATCACACCGGAAACCGAGCTGAGGGAGATAATCCGGCCGAATTTGTTGCGAACCATAGACCTTACCGCGGTCCGAGTCGCAACAAAAGCCGCTCGAAGATTAACGTCAATGACGTTGTCAAAATCCTCATCGCTCATTCGCATAATCAGCCCGTCACGCGTAATGCCGGCGTTGTTCACAAGAATACCTATCCCGCCGTATTCGGAAGCCAGAGCTTCAAGTGTCTCGGTGAATTTGGTGGTATCGGTTATATCCACACATTTTGTTACAACCGTAAAGCCGGCTTCTTTTACAATGTTTTCAAGTTCGCCAAGCTGCTCGGCATTTATATCCAGTCCGGCCACGACACGACCCTGCTTGAGCAAGTCAAGAACAATTGCCCGGCCTATCCCTCTGGCAGCACCCGTTACAACAGCCAGTCTTTTTTCCGACATCTTGCTAATCTCCAAATCAAATTCCCAAATTACCCACCGACATTCCCCCTGTCATTGCGAGCGAGGCGTAGCCGAGCGAGGCAATCTCGATTCTCATTAGCTTAAGGCCCTGATAAATCCTTTATAGCTTCCAAGCTGCTTACATTGACGACCTTTGTTTTTCTGCTGATTCTTCGGCAAAGTGCCGTCAGGACCCTGCCCGGCCCGATCTCGTAAAACCTTTCAACTCCGTCAGTCAGAAGTCGTTCCATACATTTTTGCCAGAGTATCGGGCAGGTCAATTGCTTTATCAGGTCTTCTGCGATTTTTTTAGCGCTCTGATAATACTCAGCGTTAATATTGGCAATAATCCTGGTTTCTGACGGCTCGGCAATTTTACAATTTTTTAATGCCTCTTCAAGCGCGTCTGCCGCACTTGACATCATTTCAGTATGAAAAGCGCCGGCCACTTCTAACGGCACCGCCTTTATAGCGCCGTACTTTGCCGCCAATTCTTCAGCTCGCTTGCAGGCCGCCTTGCTGCCGCTTATTACGATTTGCCCCGGGCAGTTAAAATTAACAGCCGTCAGTCCAGCGCCAATTGAGCTTAGGTCCGTCGATGCGGCGCCGGATGGCGCGCTCGCGCCTAATTGGTGCTGGACGCCCTCGCCGGCTTCGGCACAAAGCTCACTAACTTTTTCTTCATCAAGGCCGATGATACTGACCATCGCACCTTCGGTAGCATCAGCGGCGGCCTGCATTGCCTGCCCGCGTTTGCTGCACAGAATAAGTGCGTCCTCAAAACTAATCACACCTGCGGCATAGAGGGCGGTATATTCACCCAGACTAAGACCGGCCGTTACATCCGCACTTATCCCGCTGGTGGCAGAATTCGTCTTGAGGACCTCTAATATGGCAGCGGAAGTTACAAAAATCGCAGGTTGCGAAATCGCCGTGGTATTTAATTGTTCCGCAGGGCCCTCGAAGCAGGTCCCGCTCAAATCAAACCCAACGATATTGTTTGCCTTCTCAAAAATCTCTGCCGCTGCGCCGAAAGACTCGGCAATTTTGGCGCCCATTCCCACAACTTGAGCGCCCTGTCCCGGAAATAAAAACGCGGTCTTCATAGTTCGTATTGCGTATTGCGTATTGCGTCGCTGTGGCAGCGACGGGTAAATAATCCCCAGGATAAACCTGGAGGCTAAACTTAAAATTGAATTACGTTTGCTCCCCAGGCCAACCCTGCACCAAAAGTAACGAAAATAACAATATCACCTTGCTTGATTCTACCCTGCCTGAAGCACTCATCAAAGGCAATAGGCACCGAGGCCGCTGACGTATTGCCGTATTCGGCGATATTCAAAAACACCTTTTCATCCGGCAGCTTTAACCGCTTCGCTGCAGACTCGATAATCCTTGCGTTCATCTGGTGTGAAATGACCATCGCAATATCGTCGATGCTCAATCCGCAATGATTCATACACTCGGTAACAGCTTCAACGATGCGCCGAACGGCCTGTTGATAGACTTCTCTGCCCTTGATTTCCATATAGATTTTTTTCGGGTCGTCTAACTCTTTGGCCGCTGGATAGCGGGAGCCGTACGCCTGGCAATTCAATGCTTCCCAGCGGTCGCCATCTGCAGACATAGTGCTGTATAAAATACCGCGTCCATCATTGTGCCGCTCAAGTACGACGGCTCCTGCGCCGTCCCCGAAAAGAATGCAGCTCGTTCGGTCGCTCCAGTCGGTAATCTTGGTCAAGGTTTCAGCGCCTATTACAAGGGCGTTTTTAAATCGGCCGCTCTCTAAGAATTGCTGGACAATAGACAAACCATACACAAAACCGCTGCAGGCAGCGGCCAAATCGAACACCCAGGCTTTCTTTGCCTGCAGAGCGCGCTGGACAAAGGACGCCGTCGAAGGGAAAACCATTTCCGGTGTAATGGTTGCCACAATAATAAGCTCAAGCTCGGCGGCATCAAGATTCGCATCGGCCAGGGCCCTTTTGGCGGCTTCCGTGGCTAAAAATGCGGTGGTTTCGTTGTCGGTAGTAATGTGTCGAACCTTGACACCGGTCCGGCTTGTAATCCATTCATCTGAGGTGTCCACCATCTTTGCAAGGTCATCATTGGTTAGTGTTTTCGCCGGCACAAAGGAGCCGTGACCGGTGATGACTGCGCGATAAGTAGGGGGGGCATCGTTAATTGGCTTGTTCGTCCCGTTAGACATATTTGGATATTGGCAAAGTTTTTCCTTATTAGAAATACCTATTTTTTCTTCGGCCCATTAGAAGCCCTCGCCCTCAGGAGTCCGCGCTGAAGGTATTCCAGTCTCAGTTGGTGAACGGTCTCGCAATGTCTAACGCGATCCATCAGATGTCCTTACAAAGGTTCCTGATAGGTATTCAGTGATCTTTTCGTTTATTTTTTCGGTGTGGTATTTTTTGGAGGCCAAGATGGCATTTTTTATCGTTCTGCTCTGGCTTGCCCCGTGACAGATTATCGCTGTGCCGTTAACTCCCAACAACGGGGCGCCGCCGTATTCATTATAGTCATATTTTCTGTAAATTCTTTTCATCACAGGCTTAAACTTCATAGCAAGTCGCAGCTTCTCTGCGACAAGCTCGTATTTTATCGCCTTGAACAGGCCGTCAACAAGCCCTTCGGTCAGTTTCAAGATTACATTGCCGACGAAACCTTCGCAAACTGCAACGTCGCAAACACCCTTGAAAATATCTCTGCCCTCAATATTCCCGACGAAATTCATATTGGAATCCGATTTCAACAGCTCACGCGCTTTCTTAACGACCTCATTACCCTTTGCGTCTTCCTGGCCAATGCTCATAAGCCCGACCCGTGGGTTTGCAATCCCGAGCAAATGCCTTGAATACATCCTGGCCATTGCCCCATATTGATAAAGATTTATCGGCTTACAGGCGATGTTCGCCCCCACATCGCATATTGTTACAGGCCCTTCAAACGTGGGAAACACTACCGCTATTCCAGGCCGATTAACACCAGCCAGGTTTCTCATCCTCATCTGGAAGGCGGCTACACAGACGCCGGTATTACCTGCAGAAATGACCGCGTCAATCTCGTCCCTTTTGGCCATCTTGGCCATAACTGCTATTGAGCTCTTGCGCTTTTTTCGCAGACTCTCTATCGGCGGTTCATCCATACCGATAATTTCAGGGGCGTCAACCACGCTGATAACATCTTTACGGGACTCCGGAGAAGGCAATTGTGATTCTATTCTCTCTTTTGGGCCGACAAGTATCAGCTCGTCATGCTCATTGAGCGACTCAATCGATTCCAGTACTCCGGAGATAATTTCATCCGGTGCGTTGTCGCCTCCCATTGCATCAATTGCGATTCGCATTCTCTACCTCATAGTGCTCAGCGTATAGTTTTTTCACCGCAGAGCACGCCTTCTATTTACCATCGGCTATTGCTTCTGTCCTCTGTCCTCTGTCCTCTGTCCTCTGTCCTCTGTCTTCTGTCCTCTGTCTTCTGTCCTCTGTCCTCTGTCCTCCGTCTTCTGTCCTCTGTCTTCTGTCCTCTGTCTTCTGTCCTCTGTCTTCTGTTCTCTGTCCTCTGTCCTCTGTCTTCTGTCTTCTGTCCTCTGTCTTCTGTCTTCCGTCCTCTGTCTTCTGTCCTCCGTCTTCCGTCTTCTGTCCTCCGTCCTCTGTCCTCCGTCTTCTGTCCTCTGTCCTCTGTCCTCCGTCCTCTGTCCTCTGTCTTCTGTTCTCTGTCCTCTGTCTTCTGTCCTCTGTCTTCTGTCCTCTGTCTTCTGTTCTCTGTCCTCTGTCCTCTGTCTTCTGTCTTCTGTCCTCTGTCCTCTGTCCTCTGTCCTCTGTCCTCTTTTTATTTACTCTCTTCCTTGCCGAGCTTCAATGTGATTTTCGGGTTGATGTAACCGCAATTTTCACACGCTGCGTGCGGCAGCTTGGCGTGGTCACATTTCGGGCAGACCGAATAGTTTGCGCCCTTGAGACGATGATGGCTCCGGCGAGTGTGCGTTCTGCTCTTACTGGTCTTCTTCTTG
>JAUXAH010000400.1 GCA_030614945.1 Phycisphaerae bacterium | reverse complement strand
GATATACGCGATACGCAACACGAAACAAATCCGTGTCAATCCGTTTACCTGATCCCCTGATTCCCTGGTCTCCTGTATCCTAATACCCTGATACTCTGGTATCCTATGCTACTCTCTGTGTGCTCTGTGGCTAATTTTTTTGCCTTTTTTTATTGACTTTTGTTTGAATATATGTTAGAATACCTAACATAACCCGCCCGTAGGCGCCGGATATAGCGGAGAACCGCACGTTTTCGTATCAGCAGATACACGCCAAAAATCATCATTCGTAAATAGTCTTGGAGCGAAACGGAAAACCCTTAGGGGAATTACCAATCATGAGCATCGAGAATTCAACTTTAGTTCACTTTAGGCACTTTAGCTCACTCTTAACTAACTTGCCCTCTACATTTGTCGAGAACGCTCTACAAATCAGCTCTTTTTATGCAAAACAAACCCAATCTTGTCCGCCGTAGGCGGATTGCAAATGAACGTAAACATCTATAATACAACGGATTATGAAAATAAATCCAATTGGACACTTGGTGAAAACAAACCCAATTCAAACCCAATCAAACCCAATTCAAAGCCAATCAAAGCCAAAACAAACCCAAAACAAACCCAATCAAACCCAATCTCCCGCAGGCGGTTAATTTTGGACCTCTTCGCTTCGAATGGATTTGAACGATTTCAATATGAATCCGCCCAGTACCAGCGCCACTGCCGCCATAATTATCAACAGCAGAACCTTATGCTTTTCCGTCCACGCAGCAGGTTTCTCCTCAAATTGTCCAAATAGCGGATTGTCGGTGATGTTACCCAGCCTGGCCACCCTCGCTTTGACCTGCAGCGGATTATTCAGTCTCTGCTTAAGGTCATACCGCGGCGTCCTCGCCGATTCCGAGCCGAAATAAAGTGTAGCTGCGGCATTACACTCAGCCGCAAACACTACCTTGTGCGTTATCATTTTCGCCGATGCCGACCTTACCGTAACTGGCTTATCATCATAATTCTTGACAGTAATCTTTAGATACCTGTAAACGCGCCCTTCCGAAGGAAGGCGCAAAACCAGCTTTTCCCACTTTTCCCCGTCCGCCGTGGTATATCTGTAAATCGCGTCACTGATTATTCTTTCCCATCTTACCTCGACCTCCCTGAACCGCTGCCTGTTATCTTCACTGTCAAGTTTGACCTTCCGCGTGGCCGCATCTCTGCCTTCGAGCGTAACATACCTGTAAAATGAATCATCAGCGATATCGAGTTCAATTTCGCTTACCGGCAGACGACGATATGCAAGGTCATACACGTAAATACTCGAACTGCTTTTTTCATCCTCGCTGTGCTCTACGTCCACCATCTCCACCGGCTGACGCTTTGCAAGCTCCCTCTCAGTCTTAAACGCCCTCACTTCGTTTATGACCGGACTTTTCTCCCCCTCCGCCATCGGCAAAACACTAATCCTCAAATAACGGTAATCATTTGCCGGCAAATCAACCTGCTCAAATCGCCTGCTGTAGCTAATTGCAAAAACATACGCCCGCTCGACCAGTGTAAAGAACCTGACATTATCATTGGAACCTTCAACCTTAACGGCCCGCCTGAAGTTGTTCCCCCTTGTTTCTACCTCGAGGGAATTCTTCACTACCCGCCTCCTGAAGTCCAGCGTCACCATAGCCGCCCTGTCTGCACTTGTTGAGCGGTTTATTACCCTTGGCTTATACTTGTGCCTTTCTGTAATATCCTTTGGCTTAACCAGCACGTACGGAATCTGCTCATCGCCGGCGTCCACAAGCCGAATGTCCCCCAAATCAAGTCTCGCTGCATCGTAAATACCAGATGTAAGTATCAACCCACCGTATTCGCTGGTGCCATCCTCAATAGTTACCTCAGCCCGATATTTCCACCCGGCCGGTTCAAGCGCAAAAACGCTACTTACCATCCCGACCAGCAGCACGACTATGGCCAAAATTCTTGACTTTGCCATATTAGACCTCGCAATCATTTACTCACATTCTTCTCCGCCAACATTGCTTCGAAAAAACCTTTCTTCTTCAGAAATTGATAAAGATAAGACACTCCCACCAGCGTAACTCCCGTCGCCAGAAACGCCGCAATCCGATACACACTTTTCACTGTCCTCGTATCCCAGATAAATACTTTCGCCAACAGCAAAGCAAACAACCCCAGCGCAATATACCGCAACATTCTGCTCTTCCGCCAGAAGCCCACCGTCATCAAAACCGCTCCATAGACCGCCCACATTATCGATATATACATATGTGCCCGAAATTTCCAGTTGAGCAGCTCTTCCTCCGCGAATCGGTCCCGGCAATACCGGTAATAAAGATATATTTCTTCCGTCAGCAGC
>JAUXAH010000662.1 GCA_030614945.1 Phycisphaerae bacterium | reverse complement strand
GCTTTTTTGAATCAAATTATGTTCCTCAAAGATCTGCTGCCAAGTTTTATCCGGGGTTTGATTCTTTATTTCTATCGCCCTATTTGCTCCACTGGCGCTCAGAACACCTTTGTCAACATCTTGTGCCAAGCTGGCGAATTCTTCAGGCGTGATACCCAACTCGGCTACGCTGCATCCCGCCTCGTTGGCTAATTTCAATCCGACCTGTGTCAGCAGGTTACAAACTCGTTTAGCCCCCCCGCCGGCTTTGACTGCCTTATCAAAAAACTCGGCTGTCGGGCGTTCAGCCGTTAAAACACCTGCATCATAATCACTTAATTTGTATTCACTAACATAGCGCATTTGCCTTTTAATCGGCAGTTCGCACAAACGCGACCGGATATCCTCCACCCATTGCTCTGTCAATTCGACCGGAACAAGGTCGGGCTCCGGAAAATATCTGTAATCCGGCGCTTCTTCCTTTTCTCTCTGCAGCACGGTTACCTCTCTGTCATCATCCCATCCGCGAGTCGATTTATTACCCGTTTCCATCGTTTTGCCGGTTTCCAGGAATTCGTCAAGCTGCCTTTGCACCTCATAGTCCACGCTTCTTTCCAGTGCGCGGAAGCTGTTCAGGTTTTTGATTTCGACTATGGGCGTTTTGTATTCGGCGCCGTCTTTGGTAATAACCAGATTGATGTTCGGCTCAAAACGCATATGTCCTTTCTGCATATCGGCTTCGGAGACGCCCAGGAATCTCACCATTCGCTGCAGTTCCACCGCCAACGCCCGCACCTCCGCGGCGCTGTTCATATCCGGCTCGGTAACAATCTCCAGTAGTGGCGTGCCTGCTCTGTTCAAATCGACCTGCGAAAAATTCCCTGCCGTGTGCAGATTCTTGCCGGCATCTTCCTCCAGGTGCGCCCTGATTATTCTGATTCTTTTCGTCCGCCCCCCTTGGAGAGGTATTTCAATAAAACCGTTGGCACTGAACGGCAAATCATACTGGCTTATCTGGTAATTCTTTGGCAAATCAGGATAGTAATAGCTCTTTCTGTCCCACTTTGTAAACCCGGCTATTTCACAATTAAGCGCCAACGCTACCATAACCGCATACTCTAACGCCTGTTTGTTCATCACCGGCAAAACGCCCGGCATACCAAGGCACACCGGACAAACCCTGCTGTTAGGCCTCCGGCCGAACTCC
>JAUXAH010000654.1 GCA_030614945.1 Phycisphaerae bacterium | reverse complement strand
CAGGTATAAAATTCCGAGTTAAAAAGCAAAAGATTACCCATATAGATTTTCCTCGCCCAAATAATATCAAAAATCAAATATCAAAATGCAAAATTAAGGAAGTCGTTGCCGCTCTGCGGCAACTCCACAATTTTGATTTTTTATTTTTAATTTTTACGTTTTCTTGGTCTCTTACTATTGCCGGCACCGTTTCGCTTTCATTTCATCGCCGCCTTTTAGAATGCAGTCTGCCGTTTCCTTCCGGCAAGACGTTATGACGGACACCATCTTAACGATTGCCTGCCTTAATTCAACGGCAGAATCAACCCAAAACCACAAAAACCCACTACTCAAAAAACCAGGTATTTTCTTGCTTTCTCCAATCTGACGCCGACCTTCCCCACATCTTCAATAGACCTTATCCTCCCGTCTTTTCGCCGCTTCAAAATCCACCCAACCGTAACCGGCCCAAGCCCCGGCACTCTCAAAAGTGAAAACCTCGGTGCCCAATTCACATTCACAGGAAACCGCTCAGGATGCCTCTGCGCCCACGCCTCCTTGGGGTCGGTAGTTAAAGAAAGATTACCCTTCTCGTCGAAAACAATATCCGATTCCGCAAACCCGTATTTCCGAAGCAGAAAATCCACCTGGTACAGCCGATGCTCCCGCACAAAAATATCCGTCGGCCTTTCCTGCTCCACCCGTTCACCCAGCCCCTCCGAGGGGCGGGGTTCACCGGCTACGGACTCATCGCCCAGGCCCTTTTGATAAGCGCTGAAATACACCCTGTTCATCTTCAACCTGTCATACAGTCCCCACATATACTTCACGATTTCCGCATCCGGTTCCCCAGCCGCTCCCACGATAAACTGCGTTGTCTGTTTTGTCCCGGCATATTTCGACCCCCGCCCGACCAATCTGCTTATCAGCTTCATTGGCCCAATGATATCTTCAATATACCTTTTCTTCTTCGACAGTTTCGCCAGGTTCTTCTCCCCCGGCGTCTCAATATTCAGCGACACCGCACTGGCCAGCGAAACCGCCTCCTCTATCGCCGCATCACTCGCCCCCGGAATAATCTTCAGATGAATGTACCCTCGATAGTTGTGCTTTTTTCGCAGCAATCTTGCTACTTGATTGAGTCTGTCCATTGTCGCATCAGCCGACCCCAGGACGCCCGAACTCAAAAACAGCCCAAAAACTTTCCGCCGATTGTAATAATCCAGAAATACACTCACTAA
>JAUXAH010000725.1 GCA_030614945.1 Phycisphaerae bacterium | reverse complement strand
AATATAGACAACATCAACACAATTAATTTCTTCATTTATTTTTCACCTTCTTTCGGTCTATATTTAGAAGGGGCCCGTTAGGCCAACAAGCCCCTTCCTTTTCGATTGTTACTTTGTAGCTGTAAATCTCACACTCTTGGTATTACAGTGTCGGTACTTCTCCATGAGCAATATAATCAGTATATTGCACAAACCACTTAATTGAACTACCTGCATATGGTTTAGCTTCTGGATATTGTTCTTTCACTTCTTCTTCAGTTCCAAAAGCATACTTCAGCTGAGTGTAAGTTCCTACCATTGTGCCCCTGATTCCATCTTCATAAACAATTATTTCTACCTGTCCTAGAAAATCACTTTCTATAGGTAATGCATCTTTACCCGTTACTATACTTAAATAATATGTAACATAGCCGGATAACACTCCTGTTTCGTCGATAGCTATACTCCCTTCAGGTTTCATTTCTCCGGTCATGTACACATTGAAGTATTCGTCTACATTAGCAAGATAGTATCCCCCATTATCTTGAATCAATATTGCAGGACCATTTTCATCATTAAACCATGGAGGTTGATGAAAACTTCCATCAACATTATATCTTTCAGCATCTTCAAGCCAACAGATAGTAATTGTTCCTTTCACTATAACAGCTAGAGTAGTCTCTTTAGTTATACCTCCTTCTGTATAGTTTATGGAGATAGTAGTTGTGCCGACATCAAGCGCAGTAACCGTATCAGCAGCGACTTCGACAATACTAATATCATCTATCCCATAAACACACGTAAGAGTTACAACTTTATCAGTATCATCATTATAGTTAGCAGTAACCTTTAAACTTCCAGTATTCAACCCGTCATATAAATGTAAGGTCATCTCCTCAGGTTCTACTTCAATTCCAGTAAGCACAAGCTCAAACTCACTAACCGTTATAGTAAAGTCTGCGCTCACAGAATCTTTACCATCAGTTACTGCAACTGTAACATCTTCAGTTCCAACCCCAGTTGGTGTCCATCC
>JAUXAH010000263.1 GCA_030614945.1 Phycisphaerae bacterium | reverse complement strand
TTGATTTTACATTTTACAATGAAAGTCTGATCAATTCTTCTATCGCAAGGATTTATTTTGGTGATGGTTCCCTTTCGGGCACCGCGGACATAACTGAGGGATCCGGAACATCCTTCAGTCAGACCGCAACTCCAGGTAATTTGCCAGCCGGCAGATTGTTTGACCTGCCCTTTGAGACCGCAGGCGGATTCTCTTTCGCCAGTGATGCGCCCCGGCCGCATAGCGGCGTCAACCCCGGCGAATGGTTTACGATTGCCTTCGATTTAATCAATAGCGGCTCATTTCAAAGTGTGATTGATAAATTGGATACCGGCGTTTTGCGCATCGGTGTCCATATTATTGCCCTGCCCGATGGCTCAAGCGAATCGGCCATCGCAGTCCCTGAGCCAGGCACGATATTTCTGCTTGGTTTAGGTGGTTTGGTTTTGTTAAGAAAACGCCCGAATTGAGCTAAAAATGGGGTTTGGTGGGATAATCTGTGTGGTTTGGGGGGAATAGGCAAGGAAAAACCGTTCGAAAACGTTCGAAAAGTTGTGTAAAACGTTTGAAAATATTTGACTTTTTTGACACTCCCCGCGTAAATTGTTCGAAGTGGCCAAATCAAGCAGCATCCAACAGCACATGCCCTTTTGCCTTATTTTCGCAGCCCTACCTCTCGAAATTTTCTCACCGTAACCCTCTTTTTGTTCTGGACTTACAACTTTTTAGCAGCCGCTTTCGACTTACAGGTAAAGAGGCCGTGGGCCCGGAGAAAATCAGTCCGAAAAAAACGGCCACTCGCGATAGTTTTCTCTGTTTTTGGGAAGTAATTTTCTTGACTTTGCGGCAGGTAATTGGTAAAATCTGGTATTGTAGCTACTTAGGGTGATTTTACAGGAGGTACGGTGAGAAAATCTTGGCGTTTCATTTCAAGTTTTCCCGCTTGCTGTCGGGAAAAAAGTAGCTCCCATCTTAACTGGACACAGAGCTTCGGAGGCCTATTTTGAGTGTTCTTCTTCAACTGAATAAAGAAGGCAAAACCAAGTTCCTTGTCGGCTCTTGGTTATTGGCCTTACATTCACGGATGAAGAGGACGGATGGATTGTAAGAGAACCCAATCTGTCCGGTATTCCCGGACAACGATGCATGGCTGAGTTTGCGTACTGGGCGCTACCGGCGAAAAAAACCTTTATCCAAATTCTGAGAAGCGTAAAAGAATCAAACAGTCATTAACAAAAGCAAAAGTAGAAGTTTGCCTGCTGGCTCTATGCGCTCTGGTGGTATTCGCAATGCCTGTTGACACGCATGCAGGCACAGTGGACGATTTCGAAACTGGTTTTGGAAATTGGACCAATGTTACAGGAGACAAGGACGACTGGTACTTAGATAAAGGTTCTACTCTTTCCAGCAATACTGGTCCAAACCATGACAACACTATCGGTGACTCCACCGGCTGGTCAAGCAACGAGAACGCCACAACCCTTTCAGCTACTCCGGGCCACACTAAGAACATACTGCTAACGGGCTACTGGCCTCCGACCAACGAGATGCTACGAAAGTTCAGTACCAATCCGGATCAAAACCCGGATGGCTGGCAGGGTCAAAACTGGAAAGGCCGCGGCTACGACGTTTATGCTTACTTCCCAGAGTTTCCCGGCGGTACCGGCAGTAGTCCCAAGGGCGATGGTGATTTTGAGGTCGATTATCAGGATACGTCGCAAGATTTCTGGCAAATCACCAACGACATCCATCCCGTAGCAATTCTCAGTTACGGACAAGGAGCTGGACCTTGGGAGATAGAGTATAACGCCAGGAACTTGTCCAGTTGGAATAATGATTATGAAAGCCCGACACAACCCACCCCTGCACCACCAGATAACAGTGTACCTGCCGGCTATGTGCGTAATTCTACTTTGCCTGTACAAGCCATTGCTGATGCTATCAACAATGCTGGGATAGGCGTCAGTGCTTGGGTTGACTGGAGTGGCAATCCGGGAGCGTTTCTGTGCGAGTACATGGCCTATCATGACGCATGGTATCAAAGCCTGCACAGTGACGCATCCGACAGCTACCGGTGCCTTGTGGCAGGCTTCACCCATGTAGCCAGCAGCGTCAGTGTGAGCAATGCGACGGCAGCCTGCGAAATTGCTTTACGCCAGACAATTTACTATTTGGATTCTCAACTTGAGCCCAGTTTCACGCTTACCATTGATGTAGTTAGCAACGGCTCGGTCACCAAAACGCCCGACCAGGCCGACTACACCTACGGTACCGTCGTTGATGTCAACGCAATCGCTGACCC
Organism: Phycisphaerae bacterium; assembly: GCA_030614945.1. The sequence goes on along the minus strand of JAUXAH010000263.1, from coordinate 1,304 downwards.
GGGCTGGACGTTCGACTCCTGGAGCGGCGACCTTACCGGAAGTACTAACCCGAACAGTATCACTATGGACGACAACAAGACTATCACCGCAACATTTACTGAATTCCTGCTCTCGGACAATTTTGATGATAACAGGCGAAGCGCAATGTGGCGGTCATTTGCAGACGATTATGGTAACGCCTGGGTGTCTGAAGATGCCAACCGATTGAACGTGAAAGCTACCGGCAATGTTAATGGTCTTGTCGCTTTTTACGTAGCCAATGGCTGGAGTTTTGATGCCAATGAAAGTTTTGCGGTCGAAGTTGATTTCCACTACAGCGGCATCAGCGACCAAAACGGCTGGGTCGGAATAACTGTTGAAAATGACGATACTTATGCTTCAATCTCAGCTGGTTCTGATAGCTACGAATCGTACTTCTACTATGAAGGGATTGTCGATGGCAATATGGTATTAGAGCAAGAGCTGAGAGGTTCAAGTGACGGGACACTATATATCTCGTATGATGCCGACTCGAATAGTGTGTACTTAAGCCACATCGGATATGGAAGCGAGAATGCCGACAAGACGCTGCAAATTCAATGGACGAGCGCGGTTGATGTGGCTGTTGGTAGCGGTTCGGACGGTGTTGCCATCAGCTCGGGCGATGCCTACCTCGACGACTTTGAAATTGCCACAGCGACGCTGCTTGGTTGGCCGCCGGCAACTGACCTCGACAGTGACGGCTTTATTGACTGGGGCGATGTTGAGGTAATAAGAGAAAATTGGCTTGTTGAAGGCCCAGATGTCCCAGGCGATATCAACAATGATGGTACTGTGAATTTCCTGGATTTTGCTGAATTTGGCTTGGCCTGGTAAGTTCAATAAAGCTAAAGACTTTAAATGATTAACGGCCTGCAGAAGTGCCCCCGTTTTTGTTTTTACAGCACTATTCGCCTGTCGCTAATCACCTATCGCCATTTGCCATTTTTAAGCTTGCGAGGTTTGTGTGATTTGTTTTGTCAATTCGGCCAGCAATGCGTGCATTTGGGGGTCGGAGCGTTCGCTCTCGCCAATTTTACTGCAGGCATGCATAACGGTTGTATGGTCCCGCCCGCCCAAATGGCCGCCAATTTCTTCGAGGCTGTGTTTTGTTAAATTCCTGGCCAAATACATGCAAATCTGACGCGGCTCGGTAATGCTCTGGCTGCGTTTTTTACTCTGCAAATCCGCGAGGCGAACGTCAAAATGGCTGGTTACCACTTCGATAATATCGGTAATACTTATATATCTGGCCGCCGATTTGATTTGCCCTTCCAGGGCCTTC
>JAUXAH010000568.1 GCA_030614945.1 Phycisphaerae bacterium | reverse complement strand
AGAAATGTGGTAAGTTCACAAGCGATCCAAGGCGACACAAGCAACGGGGGAGATGTTTCAAATGAAAGAGGTAACTGATCAAAGAATCGCGCATTTGGATGAGGAAAAGAAGGAGTGGTTGTCGTTCACGAATTTCAACGTCTGGGCTGTTCTTAAACTGGTCAACGGCGGGAAGAGGCACATCAGGGAGATAATGTCATTCTTAAAAGGGTCCACTTTCACCTTGGAAACCACAGTCAACAACCTCGTCAAGTGGGGGCTCCTTTCTGAAAACAGAGAGCAAAAGTGGCCCTTCAAACGAACCCTGAATCTGACAAAGGACGGCGTTAAGATGCTGAATTTATTGGACGAATAGGTGGAATGGTGAAGAGAATCCGCAAGAACGCAAGTATTACAAGATTGGGATCCGGGTGAAGGACCCCAACGAGGTGAGATCGCCCGAGATCCCAGTCATCGAGAAGTAGGGGCTATACCCGTCGGCGTGGCTGCCCATTTGGCTGGACTGGGGAGAGCTGGGGACCTCGACTGCCGCGCCGGCGGGGGCCAGACATTCAAGTGGCGAAAGGCTGTGGCGGCTTTTGAACCGCGCAGAGCGAGTATGTGGCAGGGACGGGAGTTTCACCCTTTCAACCCCGAGCGCGGCGGGGCCTGGTCCCGGGGACCTAACACGCGACCGCTGCAGCCCGCCACAACGATGCAGAATAAACGATGGAAATGTCAAGCTTTAATGTAAAGTGTTAACGTTAATCGTTAATGTAAAGCGTACTGTTACAGCAGTATCAATACTTTCGGCGATCTCCCCCCGAAAACTTACCAGTGTTCGGTTAGCTTCTCGACACTCTTCCTGATTTTCGCCTGCCGCCTCCTTTCCATCTCCTTTACCTTGGTGAGGATTTCTTCGTCGAAGTGCTCTTGGATCGTAGACCTCAGCAGGTCCCGCAGGGCCTCAGGCGCCTTGTCCAAGAAGCTGTCGAGCTCGCAGGCGACCTTGCCGTTTTTTTCGAGGTACTTGCGGTAGCGGGGATCGTTCTCTATCTTCTCAAGCGTTTCCTCCTTCTCGGGCCACTTCGGCAGGGAGTAGCCCCCAATCTGCTCAGGGTTCACGGCCAGACGAACGAAAGTTGGCTCGATTCCGAAAAACTGCATCGCCTCCTCCAATGCACGGTCTATGTCGGTGCCAGACGGGTCGAGGTCGCCGAGGTAGATGATGACTACCGTTGTTCCCTCGGGTGCCTGCTCTAGCTTGGCCCTGAGTTCCTGCATCGACTTGAAGAAAAACTCCCAAGTGCCGTAACCCTGGTTGGCCCTCACCCTCACATTCAAGTCCCCCACCCAGTCACTTATCTGCGGTCCGTGGCCGACCTTCTCGACCCACACCTCGATAATTACGGTTTGTCCGAGCCATCTCGGTAGGCGGTAATTTTTATGGGCGTTGAGCAGTCGATTTTTGAGGTAGTCTATGTATCCATCGACAGACCACAAAAAGCAGTCGCC
>JAUXAH010000171.1 GCA_030614945.1 Phycisphaerae bacterium | reverse complement strand
TTGCAGACAAACTGCTTCGGCCCCACCTCGGTGTACTTGACCAAAAGATATAAGCTGGACGAAATGCTTGCGTGGCCACCGCTGCCGTCAGTCTTGTTTATGCCGAAGGCGTCCCATTTATAAGTGGCCTGCCAGTTGTTTATCTCTGGCCGCCAGGTGCTGCTCTCTCCACCTGCCCGCGGCAACGTGTCCTCATAATCACACGCATAAATCAGCATTGCCTTGCCGATACCGGACAGGTTCGTTGCGCAGGTCATTCGACGTCCGATCTGCTTTACCCTGGCCAAAGCCGGAAGCAAGATGCTTAATATCAGGAAGAATACAACCACGGGGACCACCATTCCTACGATAGCAAAGCCCTCGCCGGTTAATCTGCCGCCACTTTTTCCGATTTGGACAAGAGCGATAATGCCAAGGATAACGGCTGGTATCGCTGTAATGCCGCAAGTGAAAACGCTCAGAATGCCCAGCACGAGTGCCGCAATGGCCAGGCCACTGGTTACGGAATCCGGTGTTGGTGACCAGCTTAATACCCAACCACACGAGGAACATAATGGAGCATCGTCCGGGTTTTCTTTACCACATTTTAGACAGAGCATTTGTATTCTCCTATTTTATTATTTGGCTTTTTCCAATAACTGGTTACATCGTTTTCGCAAAGACTTTAAGGCTCGCTGATATTTTTCGTCTTTTGCCAGGTTCACCGTTTCCTGCGTGTCGTTCTTCAGGTCGTAAAGCTCTTCGTAGTCAAAATCAATATAGCGGGCATATTTCCATCTCTGAGTGCGCAGTGCTTCGGTCCTTGGGATTGTGCGATGCTTAAATAAATGCTCGTAGAAGAAATCGGTTCGCCATCTGCATTTTTGGCCGACCAACAGAGGGGCGAGACTTCGGCCCTGCATTTGCTTCGGCACGGCCAACCCGGCCAGCTCCAGAATTGTCGGCGCGATATCCACGTTAAGCGCCATCTGCTCGACAGTAATTCCCCGCAGCTTCTTGTTTGCCCCGGGGTCAAAGACAATCAAGGGCACGCGGATTGATTCTTCGTGGGGGAACCATTTTCCTGCAAGTCCGTACTCGCCGAGATAAAAGCCGTTGTCTCCCGTGAACATTATGATTGTGTTATCGTCGAAGTTGAGCCGTTTAAGCTCATCCCGGATTTGTCCAATAACGACATCAACGCCGGTAATCAGACGGTAATAGCTTTTGACGGACTCCTGAAACTTTGCCGGTGTCGAAAAGCGTATCTGCCAGCGCCTGCGGGCCTCAGAAGTTTGCAGAAACTCCGGCAGGGCTTCAAAGTAGCGTGGGTCGGCGGTTTCCGGAGTCGGAATTGTTACATCCTTATATAGATTCTTGTAAGCGCGGTCGTAAATAAACTGGCGTGGGTGGCCATCCTGGACGTGAGGGGCTTTGAAATTTACAGAGAGGCAGAAGGGTTGGTCTTTAGAGCAACCCTGCAAGAATTCGATTGCCTGTTCGCCGAAAATCCGGGTGAGGTGCTTGTAGTTGCCGTCTTTGTCTTTGCGCTCGTAGGGTGAGCATTGGCCCGGGCAGCCAAACCAGACGTCGTATTTGTCGGTGGGGAAGTCGCGGCCTCTGCCGACGCCGTATTTTCCTACGCAGCCGATGCGATAGCCGGACTGGCGGAGTAATAAGGGATATGTTTGGGCCAGCGCCTCTTCGGAGAAACTGGTGGCGAAGTTGTTGATACCGTGGCGGCGGACGTATTGGCCGGAGAGGATGCTGGCGCGGCTGGAGGCACATATCGAGGTGGTAACAAAGGCGTTCTTAAACAACACGCCGTTTTTTGCCATATCATCTATATTCGGAGTATGGATAATTGGATTGCCGGCACAGCCCATCGCATCGGCGCGTTGGTCGTCGGTTAATAAGAAGATGATGTTTGGTCGTGCCATCCCCAAAGCCTTCGGCTTTGAGGCTGCCACCCGCGTTTGATTTTGGCAGGCAGCGGAAGAAATCAGCGCTGCTGCAGCAGAGGTAGCTGTTAGATTGAGGAATTGACGTCGATTTAAGCTGGTCGGCTTGTTTGCCTGCTTCATTTTAAGTCTCCTTAAACATCTCACTATTCACTTTTTCTTTTTGGCCGGTTTTACTGGCCAATTTGGTGATTCGGTGCGGGCGGTCGCCAGGTACTTCTCAATCCTGGCAATCACCTTGGGGTGCCGGTCGGCGATGTTGTGTTTTTCTGCAAGGTCTTTGGCCAGGTCGTAAAGCTCCAACGGCTTGCCCGGTGCCGAGCGCACCGCCTTGTAATTGCGCCAGCGCACCGCCTGCTGAAAGTTGCGCTCGAAAAATTCCCAGTACAGGAAACGGTCATCAGTGATTTGTTTCTTGCCGAGCAGCGTGGGCAGGACGCTGATGCCGTCGATGCCCGAAGGCGGTTTGACGCCGGCAAGGTCGGTCAGCGTCGGCAGGACGTCGGCAAAGTACCAAACGGCGGTGGCGTTTAGCTTGCCGGCTGGGACTTTACCGGGCCAGCGGACGACCATCGGCGTGCGGATGCCGCCTTCGTACATATCACGCTTTCTTCCCCGCAGAGGCCCGGAGCTGTCAAAAATCCCCTCCCAGCGTTGGGCCGCGCCATTGTCCGAGCAGAAGAACACCATCGTCTTATCATCGATATTCAGCTCTTTTAAGAGAGCCATAATGCGGCCTATGTCTCGGTCCATGCGAGTAATCATTGCGGCGTGGACTTTGGCGTTTTGCGGCCAGGGCTTATCCGTGTAGGGTTCGGTGCTCGGTATCTCATATTTTGCGTGCGGGATGGTGTAAGGCAGATAGAGAAAGAATGGGTCGGCTTTGCAGCCGCGGATAAAATCCAGGGCGAAGTCGGTGACGAGGTCATGCGAGTACACCTCTCGTTTACCGTCCTTATTTCCTTCAAGGATTTGCTTTTGCTCGTTGTGCCAGAGGTACGGTGGATAGTAGCTGTGGGCGTTGCGCTGGTTGAGGTAGCCGAACCACTCGTCGAAGCCCTGCCTGTTGGGGATGCCCGTTGTATCCGGCTCACCGAGCCCCCATTTGCCGGTGATACCCGTAGCATAGCCGGCCTGTTTTAGCACTTCAGCCACCGTAACATCTTCGGGTTCGAGCGGGACTCGCCTCTGCGGCCCGACGCCGCCCACCTTGCCGGCATTGCCCCGCACACGGGTATGACCGGTATGCTGACCGGTCATCAGTACGCTGCGGGACGGTGCGCAAACGGTGGAACCGGCGTAGCATTGGGTAAAGCGTGTACCTTCAGCGGCGAGCCGGTCGATGCTCGGCGTTTTGATGTTCTTCTGTCCGTAACAGCCCAAGTCGGCATACCCAAGGTCGTCGGCCATGATAAAAATGATATTCGGTTGTTTTGAGGATTTTTTACGTTCGGCAGCTTGACTGTTGCAGCCGGCAAAAGATATTGTCGAGGCCGCGGCCCCGCCGGCTGCGAGATTTAGAAATTGGCGTCGGTTCATTTTGTGTCCTCCTAATTTCAACTTCTAATTGGTAAATGGTAACTGGTAAATGGTAACTGGTGATTGGTAAATCGAGCATCGAGCATCTTCTGTTTTCTGTCCTCTGTCTTCTGTCTTCTGTTCTTTCTCCCTGGTCTGGTTCGTTTTTTTTGCCTTGAGATTGGCTCGCGCATCTGTGCGCGCCACTGGTCATAAAGCGCTTTGAGTTTGTCTAACACGTCCGGGTGTTTAGCCGTCAGGTTATGCACTTCACTGATATCGGCCTTAAGATCATAAAGTTCCAACGAGCCTTTTCGATAAAGGAGTTTCCATTTGCCTTCTCGAACGGCCCACTGGTCGGCGCCGTCGTCCCAGAAAAGTGCCTTGTGGAGGGGTTGTTTCGTTTCTCGGCGAAGGACCGGGAGCATGTCCTTTCCGTCATAGACACGGTCGCCGGGAAAGGCCGCGCCAACAGCCGAAAGGATGGTGGGCATGATATCCAGGCTAATAACCGGTTCGGAGCAGACGGTTCCTTTCGGCAGTTTTCCCGGCCAGCGCACAATAAACGGGACCCGGATTCCGCCTTCATAAACGCTTTGCTTGTAATCGCGCAAAATTCCGTTATTGGAAAAATTCTTTTTTGCGCCTCCGTTGTCGGAAAAAAAGATGATGAGGGTATTGTCGTCGGCGCCGGTCCGCTTCAGGGCGTCCAGCACTTCGCCGATGCCATCATCCATACATGCAAGCATTGCGAGGTAGATGTCGCGGTCCTTATTGCCGGTATTGAAGCGTTTTATATACTCCTTCGGCGCCTGCAGTGGCCAGTGTACGGCGTTAAAGGGTAGATACAGGAAAAAACGTTGGTTACGGCGGCGCTGGATAAACGACACGGCTTGGCGCGTGAGGTTATGTGTAAGGTAGCCGGTATCGTTAATCGGTTTTTCATTGCGATATATGGAGGTATAGTCGTCGGTTATCCGGAGATTGAAGTAGTCATGCGCTCCGTGTCCGAGGAATCCGTAGAATTCGTCAAACCCTCGTTTGAGAGGGCGGTAGTCCGGCTTGATGCCGACGTGCCATTTTCCGATGACGGCGGTGGCGTAGCCTTGCTTTTTTAGCGGGTCGGCGAGCGTAACTTCACTCAAGGGCAATCCGGTCCTGGAATCACCGCCTGTGTAGAATCCGAATCGCTGCTGATAACGTCCGGTCAACAGTCCGGCCCGCGTCGGCGCACAGACATAGGCGCTGGCGTAAGCGTTTGTCAATCGCACGCCCTGCCGGGCGAGGCGGTCAATGTTGGGCGTGCTGACCTCTTTCGGATGGTCGTAACAGCTTGCATCCGCGTATCCCTGGTCATCTGAAACGATAAGCACAATATTCGGCGGGGCATTTTTGCGTCTGTCAAGTTCACTTTGACAGCCGGCTGAAGGCGTCACTGCTGCGATAGCACCACCAGCGGTGAGAGTAAGGAATTGGCGTCGATTTATGTTTTTCATTTTGCTCTCCCGTTATTCATTTT
>JAUXAH010000156.1 GCA_030614945.1 Phycisphaerae bacterium | reverse complement strand
TGCCAAAAAGGCGCCGCCGGGCGGCGCGAGGAGCGGAGGCGCGGCTGCAGTGCCCTGGGGTGGTAGGGGATCCATCCCCCTGGGGATCCCCCTCCTGGTGTCCTCGCGCCCCCCTGCGGCTGCTTGTTCCCGCTGTCGTGTCTCGACCCGGCGGTTCGGGCCGCCCGCTGCCGCCTCCGGGGGCTTCTGGCCTCTGGTGTGGGGATCCTTCTCTCGTCCCCCTGGCTGCGGGCCGCCCGATCCCGCCTCTTGGCCCGTGTGCAGGCCCCTCCTTCCCCCTGGGCTGGCGCGAGTACGCGCTTCACTGGCGGGCGGCCGGGCACGCCCCGCCGCCCGCGGGCTCCTTCCGCTCCCCCCGACGGGGGGGAAGTGAGTACACCGATCCCCCCCGTCGGGCGTCGCTCCGCCGACTTCGTCGGCGACAAGCCCCTACAAGGCTCTCTCCCGCCCTCAACCCTTGACGCCCCGGCAAACCTGTGCTATCCTCTCGACACAACCCATCCCGGAGGAGATCTCATGGCAAAGCTCAAGGCTCCCCTCATGTCTCTCGGCGCCTCTGGTCAGCTCGGCAAGGCTCTCGTCTTCTTCCCCTGGAAAGGCATCCACGCGGTGCGAACCCACGTCGTCCCCACCAACCCCGACACCGACGCCCAGAAGCTCCAGCGCGGCTACATGACCGCCGCTGTCGCCGCCATCCACGCCGCTCAGGCCCTGCCAACTCACGAGCTGGTCCAGGTTGACATCACAGCCTACGCCACCCTCGCGGGCACCATCAAGGCCGCCATGACCTGGTTCAACATGGTCTGTAGGGGCTGGATGAAGCAACGCGTTGCCGCCCTCCGAAGCTCCATCTTCCACGGAGGCGACATAACCGGCGGCAACACCATCATCACCTTCAACCTCTACTTCACCGACGACGGCGCAAACCACATCACCGCCGGCGACTTCTGGTACGGCACGTCGCCGACCGCTCTCATTCACTCTGTCGCCGCCACCATGTTCGACGCGCCCTACCTGGCTATCGGAGATCTCACGGGCCTGACCAACGGCACCAAGTACTACGTCCAGTTCAGGCCCACTGCTCATGCGGACTTCGTCGGTGTCCGCAGTGGCATCTACCACGCCACACCAACTGCCTAGCCCTGCCTTGACCCTCCGGGAACATCTCGGCAAAGGGTCTGGCAAGCCTACCACGTCGGTCAAGGAGGCGTACCCGGCGGGTACGCCGTGGCGACGAGCTCCGAGTACGGACCTCGTCGCCATCCTTGACTCGCCGTGAACAAAGACCCATGACCCTTTGCCGAGGCAAATGTGCCCGTTACGTCAACCCGATCCAGGGCAACTCCCGTCAACTACGATCGTAGCCGGATCGCCGCCCTGCAAGAACCGCCGACACGACTGTGCTGTTATTGCCAGTGATCATCACCCAGGGTGGCCATCGATGCCGGCGGCCGCGGACCACGTGGGCAACAATCCCTGCACCAGGTGCACCTCATGGTCAAGCTCAAGCAGATGCCAAACCAGGAGATCGTCGACTCCCTCTCGGGATCCGTCGACTTCTACTTCTGGAGAGGGATCCCCGTCGCCCGTAAGTGGCCACACTGGCCTCCACGCGTGCCCACGCCCGCTGAGAAGGCCAACCAGGACCTGTTCGGGTACGGCGCCGGTGCCTGGTCCCGCCTTCCTCTCATCGTCAAACAGGCCTACAAACGCCAGGCGATCAGCACCTCCTACACGGGCCGGGACCTCTTCACCGTCTCCTTCATCAACCGCATCTGGTACTCCCTGTTCCCCCCGCCCTTTGAGTACGACCCGATCGTCAGCCACCACTGGTTTATGACCGGGTACGACCACTGGTGGGAGGGCACCAACAAGCACGTCCGCATCACCACCGATGTCGTCGCCCATCTCTGGTGTGCCGTCTCCGGTGACTACCCCTACAGCCGCGACCGGTGGGTCGCCTGGCGCGGCACCAGGCGGCGCCATGGCATCGATGTCATCTTCCGCCAGGACTACTGCATCGAGCAGATCGAGGCAGGCGACAGTATCGTCCACACCTTCATCATCCGGGGCTGGCACCCTTGCGTCCAACGCTACTGGTACTTCAAGGGCTCCTTCCATGAGAACTGGCAGCTCTCCAACACGACCTGGTTCACCCAACACTTCACTGAGCCCGGGCCGATCCCTGGGCCTCAGACGTTCGTCCTGCCCATCTGCTGGGAAGTCCCCTTTCGTCGCATTCGCTGTGGCAACCACTACACCTTCTGGGCCAACGATACCTGGTACGCCATGGTCCCCTCGGCCGACTCTATGACCATGTGGAAGAAGGTCGGCATGGGCATGGTCCGCCAGGACGCCGCCGGTGAACCCCTCTCCAACTTCGGCGAGTTCAGAGATGGCGACTCCCGCAAAGGTGCCCTGGACAACAAGATCCACACCGTCGGCTTCGAGGCGCTCGCTGCTGGGGTCATCCACTATCTCTGGTACACCACCTTTGACCTGGCCACCGACACGTGGGACACGCCCGAGCTGGTCGTCAACCCAACCCGCACCTTCTTCGCCTTTCACGACTGCTCCATCTCCCTCGATCCCAACGACGTCCCCCACGTCCTGTACAACGAGTGCGACCCTACCTTCCCCGAGTTCTGGTACATGAACCGCATGGGCGGCGTCTGGGGACCCGCTGAGAAAGCCCTGGCGCCCCCATTCAACATCGCTCAGCACTGCTCCATCGCCCACGATCCCATCGACGACGCCCTGCACTGCCTCTGCGTGACCAACGTCTCCACCCTCAAGTACCGCCGTCGGCCGCCAGGGCCCGTCCCCTGGGATGATCTGTTCGACGTCGGCACCTCCGTCAACCTGCCCATGCACTCCCTCAGCGCCTCCAACGTCGAGCCTCACATCGCGGGCATCCCCATCGACTGGCGCATCGACCACTGGGAAGATCAGCCCCCGGCCACCTGGCAGCAGGACCTCTCCCTGGCCATGTCCAACTACGCCAACATGATCGAGCGCCCCAACCCCCCCCGCTTCTTGCAAATCCAGTTCCGAGATGACGACACCAACCTCGCCTACATCTGGCGAGTCCCTGGAGGCGTCTGGATGCCCCAGGTCCAGCAGGCGCCCACGGGCATCATCGTCCTGGCCTGCACGTACGCCCACCCCGACGTCATCTCTGGCGTCTGGACCGGGGCCGGCCTCTTTGACCTCTGTATCTGGGCTTGGTACGCTCACTGGGCTCCCTGATTGCCCTTGACACCAGGCGGCATGTGTGCTATACTACCCTTGTGCCCCACACCACACTCAAAGGAGCTCCCCATGCCATCCCCAGGCGATCCCGACGGCAACGTCACCATCCGCTACAAGATCCCCGTCCGCACCTGGTGGCGCCTGCGCCTCCTCGCCCGACGTCGTCAACAGCTCATGCCCGTCACCTGCGACGACGTTCTCAAGGTCGGCCTCGACACCATCGGCGTCACCAAAGACCCCAACGAGCTCCTCAACGCCACCATCCTGGATGCCAAAGCCGAAAGCGCTGGCCTCGCGTGAAGCCCTTCCGCATCTGGGCTCCCTACATGCGCCCCCGCATGGCCTGCGTCGCCATCTTCCTCTTGCTCCTCGCGGCCGTCCGCTGCGCCCTCGAGGGCTGCCCATGAAAGCCGAACTCATCTGCTACTTCTGCGGTGCCTTCATTGCCGATACCACCACCTTCGACGGCCAACCCGACTACGGCATCTGCCCCTCGTGCCTGAGGCTCCACTTTGCCCGCCTCAGGGCTCGCCTCATGGCCACAGACCGCCGCCGCCCGCCCAGCCCCAGATCTGTTGACAGGTGGCAGGACGACGACCCATCACCCACCGGCCACCACGGAGGCCACAACCATGGTACAGCTTAAAGCCCTGCTCTGCGCACTCATCGTCTTTCTGCCTCTCGTGGTCGGCGCCAAGGGACCCGAGCCCTTCTCTGTCCACGTCTCCGTAGACTCGCACTACATGGGTGCAACCATTGATGAACCCTATGTCCACGTCACTCTCTTCCATAACATCGTCCCAAGCACCCGCATCTTTGAGGGCCACACCGGCGACTACGGCTACTTCTGCGCCGGCTTCTACACGCCACTCCCTGCGTCGATCCGCCTCCAGGTATACCGCGACACTCCCCAAGGCCCTCTCCAGCGTATCCTGCCCCTTCTCGACCCGGGGGCATTCCTGGTCCACCCGGGAGGGCGCCTCTCTTGCCATGCCACCTACGACTGGGACACCAAAAACCACTATGTTAATTGCCGCGCCTCAAAATAGGAGACCACCACCATGGCTGATGACCCATTCTGCTACCACCTGAAAAGCGCTCTCGCCCACCTTCGCGCCGCCATCAACCAGCTCAACGTCGCGTTTGCCATGCAGAGCTTCAAGCTAATGCACAGCCACGACCGCTCAAGGCTCCAAAACGCCCGAAACACCCTGTCCCGCAAAGCCACAGCCATCAATCTCCTCCTGCCCCTAGCGGTCGATGCCACCTACATCCAGGGCAAGCTCCCCGATAACGTCCTTGACGCCATCAAAAACGCACAACAACTCATCGAAATCGCCAAGTCCGACAACGCCGAGCCGCCCGGCCCGAAATAGACGGAGATCACCACCATGGCTCACGACCCATTCTACTACCACCTCCACGCCGCTCTCACTCACTTTTGGGCTGCCCTCCACGAGCTCAACGTCGCTCGTGCCCTGCCCGCTTACAAGCTTCTGTCCCCCAGCGACCAACAGAACCTCCGTGTCGGCCACCACTACTGGGCCAAGAAGATCAGGGCCATCAGTGGCATCCTGCCACCACCCGTCGATGCCGCCTTTGTCCTGGACGTGGTACGCCGGTGGATCGACGGCGATCCCGAAAAACGGCCACAGCTTCTCGATACCACCAAGTCCGACAACGCCGAGCCGCCACGCCCCGAATAGGCTCGGCTTCAATCTGCCTCACGCGGTTTGGCGCCGCGCAACAAAAGCCACCCAGGGGCAGTCCTCTCGGGCTTTACCGCAGTCCCGGCGAGCTCTCGCGTCGTGGCCACCATGAGGGGGCGACGACCTCGGCCACCGGACTTGGACGCCAACAGAGCGACAGGGACAGGTCACATCGACCTGCTTTGTTAGGTCGCACCCCGCCTGAAAGCAGGCAAAAGAACCGCATAGAACAACTCTAGACAGTGCACAAC
>JAUXAH010000665.1 GCA_030614945.1 Phycisphaerae bacterium | reverse complement strand
GATATAGGCCAATACCATAAAGTAATGGACCTAGCCAAGAAAGAGGGGTTATCCAATTCTGAAACAGGCAAAAGGCTAATAGGTAGGGGCTTTAAGCATATGGATAACCCTGGGCCTTTGGTGAAGGTAGTAGAGAAGATCAAAGAAGTGCCGGTTGAGAAGATCAAGACTGTGATCAAAGAAGTTCCGGTTTACCGAGATCCACCAAAAATAGACAAGTCTACACAAGAACCGGTAGCTATGGATGACCATATAACAGACGATATAGGGGAGGGTGTCCAGAGCCAGCAACATCTTTCTGGGGACAAACTGATGACTGGTGACAAAGCTGAGCCTTCCCCTAACACAGCTTTGGATGTAAAGAAGTCCCCTAATGATGAGGGTAGCAGTATAGGTGGATGGATAGCGTTGAGTGGTTTTCTGGCTCTTATCTTTGGGCCAATGGTTTACCGTTGGTTAACCCCAAAGGAAATTGAACCGGTTAACCAAATAGGTCAACCAAATAGGTTTACCGAAGAGGTTGACCAAAACCCGTATATATAAAGCGACAGCGGACTTCAACCTATCCATACTTGTAGGGAGAAGTCCGCCAAATTAAAGGAAACATTTACCGTGTACCAGTATACCACAAAGTATACAAAAGTCAACCCCTTGAGGTTAGCCTGGGCTAACCTGCTTAACAGGTATGAGTTTACCTGGTTTGTTACCCTAACCTTCCGGGAAGATATACCCCCGAGTTACACCGCCATTAACCGAACCAAAAAATGGCTTACCACCATTAAAAAGCGAGAAAAAAGAGAGATAGGCTATTTTATGTGTCTTGAGTGGACAAAGCTGCAAAATAGGCCCCATATACACCTTTTAGTGGGTGGTTTAGAGGGGATCAGAAGGGATAAATGGTGGCTAACCTGGTATACCCGATATGGGGCTGCCCGGATCCTACCATATAGAAAAGAACTAGGGGCTAGCCACTATTTAACCAAGTATATAGTGAAGGATATCTACCAGAAGGCTATGTTTGAGATAAAGGGATTAGAGAGGCTTACACAGTTACCCCTTGACTTGAAGAATTAAAGGTATATAATAAGGCTAGCCTTAATGAAAAGGAGGTTAGCCAATGGCTATGGAAAACAAAAGAAGGGCACAAATAGGGTTACGATATGGGCCTAA
>JAUXAH010000510.1 GCA_030614945.1 Phycisphaerae bacterium | reverse complement strand
TGGTAACCAGGTCTCCGATATCGTCGTTTTACCTGGTCAAAATCCGATCAGATCTAGCCGGCTCTCGCCCTGGTCAACCAGGCTAAAACCGGCAGGACCGCCGGTATTTACGTAAGTTCCAACGATGCCAAATTCCTTAAGTCGCTACAGCCCTTGCTCCGTCCTGCATACACACCAATTAACAATTCCGGAAAAAGATAATTTAACGATAAAGCCTTGCGTGTGCGCACGCGCAGGAGCGATCACACTTACGTCACACTCTAAGTAACGTAAGTCGTTTATATTCATGGGGGATATACGTGATGTATACGTCGATGACACGTGGACACCACGTCGCACACACACTCCAACGCTCGCTCCGGCATGGTTTTAGGACACTCACACAAAAACATAGACAAAAAAAAAACAAAAAACACACTTAGAAATGGCTGTGAAACGACTTTGTGAAGACGAAACACCAACATCCACCTGCCCACTGAAAGACCAGCAGACGACGAAACACACACCGCCTCACACCCACCCCGCGCCGGACACAGACCCACCACACACCCCCCCACCGCGCACGCCCCCCCCACACACCCCCCCGCCGCGCACGCCCCCCCCCGCCGCACACGCCCCCCCAGCGCGCGCACGCCCCCCCACGCCGGGCACGCCCGCCGCCGCGGGACGCGGGGGGGCGCAAGCGCCCCCCCCCCGCTACGCGGGAACCCCCCCCCCTCCGCCCGCCTTCGGCGGGACGCCCGCCCGCCTACGCCGGGACGCTAGCCAGCTACGATGACAGACACATCGGACGACGTCCTGCGAGGTCGCCCCCCCCCCCAAAGGAAACGCCAAACGGGGTCGATGTTCCTAACGGAAATCGCCTCCGTTTGGCTTGGGACGGGCGCGGGCCGGCTTCGGTATTGGGTAATAGGAGCGCCCGCCCATTCCTTTGGGGGGGGGGGCTTGGGTGTCTCCTCACAAGGGGGGGTGTGCTCCTCCTCGTCTCCTTCCAGATCCATCGAAATGGATTAGCCTGGTAAAGAGGTCAACGCCTGTTGAACGCCTGTTGAACGCCCGTTGAACGCCTGCAGAACGTCAATTCAAGTCCAGTATAATCAGTGTCTAAGGGAAGTTCAATGACTATCTCTATTTATCACCGGTTTTTTGCCGATTTCACTTGACCAGGTCTCTTCCGGATGCTATCTTTCAACCGTCGACTGATAGACCGTCGAAATGGGCTTGCTGCAGGGGTTCGGATGATTAATGGTGGAGGGATGGATATCGCGCCTCCGATCATCCCCCCTGCTGCCTGTGTAAACCATTAAAATCACAAAACCTGCATATTATGTTTTTAATTGGGTTTTGTGATTTTAATGTTCCGGATGATCGCTTCCGGTCCAGGCAGAGTCCGATGTAACTACTAACTCTTTGTGCACCCCCCATTTTGATGGCTCTGGAAGGAGATGAAAATCCCCCCTGCAGCTCCCTCATCCGACCCTCGTTTCGAAGGACCCGAACGTCGATGAAAGCCCGCCTGTAAGTGACAAACCTGCGACCGCCGTCCTTTATTCATCCAGATTCGAACAAGTGTCGAAATTCAGACGTCGAACTTACCTCAATCCGATCAGATCTAGCCGGTTGGTAACCAGGTCTCCGATATCGTCGTTTTACCTGGTCAAAATCCGATCAGATCTAGCCGGCTCTCGCCCTGGTCAACCAGGCTAAAACCGGCAGGACCGCCGGTATTTACGTAAGTTCCAACGATGCCAAATTCCTTAAG
>JAUXAH010000485.1 GCA_030614945.1 Phycisphaerae bacterium | reverse complement strand
GAGGGGTGGCGAATCTTATCCCATGCTACCTCTGCCCATTTGTTATCGTGAGAAATTCGCTTAAGACAATACTGTTCCGTAAAGCGTATCTTTTTCTCCTCCAGCAGCTTATCCATCTCCTCGTAATGGCCAAGGGGCAAGGTGACTACTATCCGACCTCCTGGAGCAGAGCACCTCTTCAAGTTCTCTAACGCGCGCAGTATCTTCCTCGGTTCTCGCGGTTTTTCATCCCATCCAACGTGCTCCAAAGTAGAGATGCTTATGATGAGGTCGTACTTCTCGGCTGGTTGGAAATCAACCACATCCAAGTTGATAACGCCCGGGTCTTTTTCGTACTTGTCCAGAATAGTGTGCTGGATTGGGAAATAGTGGGAGAGCACGTTACCCACTTCCAAGATGCGCTTCCCCCAGTACTTCTTTACCATATCCCAGACTATGGGCACCTCGATGGCTCGCTCGTTTCTCCAAGTGGTGTTGTACCTGTGATAGAAATAGTTGTAAATTTGCCCGCGAAACGTGAAGGTTCCCGATTTGAAGGTTTTGTAGTAGAGGGCCATGAGAAGATTGGGTATTCTCCAGACGACATAACCGCAGGATATCCTAAGAAAACAGAACGTTCCTTTTGTTCGGTAAGTTTGCACGGCTCTTGCTAGGAGATTTATCATTCCGAACCGCCGCCCCCATCTTCCTCAAGGACTTTTTTATATAATCCCAACATTTTCTTTGCGGAGTTTTCCCAAGAGAATTTTCTCGATTGTTCTAAGCCTTGTTCCCTCATTCTTTCTTTTAGCTTGTCGTCTGTCAACACCTTATGCACGGCCCCGCACCACTAATCTGTGTTGTTCGGAACGAGGATACCCGCGTCACCCACCACTTCGGGCAGAGCGGCAACGTTTGAAGTTACTATGGGGCAACCACAAGCCATCGCCTCTAGTATGGGGAATCCGAATCCCTCGTACTTGGCAAAGTGGACAAATAAACTCGCCGCGTTATAGAATCTACATAACTCTTTATCCGAGATGTATCCGGTAAAAATCACATTTTCTAAGTTTTGGTCTGGGTAATCCCCGAACACGACAAGCTTCTGTTTTATCCCCTTCTTTCTGAGTTCGTGATAAAAATCGAGAACTTCTGTGGTGTCGGTCAAGATATATGGGCCGTTTATGGGGGATCCCCCGTCCCCAGCTACCTTGAACACGTTGTCTGGCGCCCCATAAACAACTTCGATTTGTCTTTGCGGGATTTTGGATATATTAACCATATCTTCTTGTGTGCTTTTTGAAATGGTTATGTAGTTCTCAACTTTATCTTTAATAACCAAAAAAAATAACTTCCAAAATATATTGTTGAACCTATATTTTAGGGTTCTTGGTTGTGGCGGTCTTATGTGCTTGGGGAGAAAAGGGTAGAGATCATAGACTGTCAATATTTTTTTGAATCCCCTCAACATTAAGTGAAGATTTTCCAACGCCCCAGGCGCCATGGCGTGAATGAGCTCCACATCATGTTTTTTAAGTAAACGTGGGAGTTTGGTAAATATCTTGTAATAATTTCTTGGTTTCAAGCCATCTATGAGTATTTCATCCATTCCTTTATACAAATCATCGTTGGATTCTTTGTAGTGAATTAAACAAATGTTCTTTTTATCTATCTCCTTCATAGCCAGGACAAGTCCTTTGATGTAGCGAGGGATCCCCCATTTTCCTTTTGTCCAATCGTAGGAGCACGTTAAGATACCAATCGTCAAGCCTACCCCTCAATTTTATTTTTCCAAAAAGCTATCGTTTTCCTCAACCCCTCTTCAAGCGTGTACCTTGGTTTCCAGCCGAGCACACGTTTGGCTTTCTCGTAGCTGC
>JAUXAH010000252.1 GCA_030614945.1 Phycisphaerae bacterium | reverse complement strand
GAAGCTCATGGGCAAATTCGGGTCATTGATGAATCCGGGGAAGATTACCTCTATCCTTTAGATCTCTTCCTTCCCATCGTGATTCCGGAAGAAGCTACACGAGCATTTGCACACGGGTCATAAAAAAGTAAGACAGAGCAGCTTTTCAACCTATTTGGAAGTTTCCACCTAAAATGGGATATGCTGCAAAATCTCGCAGTGTTTGAGCCAAATTAGAGTTTTGTATAATAGTGCCGTTATAAGTTTGCTCAAAAATAGTTTGATTTTTTAAAGAATTTACTATATACAGTACACTTATGCCTACGGTGCTTCGCATAAAAGGATGTAGATTTTTCTTTTTCAGCCTTGATAGCTCAGAGAAGCCACATATACACGTTGAAAAAGCGGGAAAATATGCAAAATATTGGCTTTTACCGGTGGAATTAGCACATAACCGAGGTTTCAGAAGTCATGAACTTACTGAAATACGAAAATTAGTCCAAGAGAATGAAAGTCTAATTGAGGAAAAATGGCATGAGTACTTTAGGAGTCAAAGTTGAAGCGCTGGCCACGGATGTTTCATTTACCCAGGATTCCTTGCGAGTTGCACTTGCAGATGGACGCGAAATTATAGTTCCCCTGGAATGGTTTGCTCGTCTTCGAGATGCAAGTGACGATGAAAGGAAAGATTGGCGCCTTATCGGCGGTGGGATAGGAATACATTGGGAAAAGATAGATGAGGATATTTCGATAAGCACTCTTCTTGCTTTAAGCTAAGCAAACACGCTCCTATTGGCAATATACCACAAATTTTGCAGTGTTTGGTAAACATACGGTTCCCTATATTGGTTAGTGTCTGAAAAACCAAACGGCAGAAAGATTATGTTACGAATAAGGAGAAACAAAAGATGAAGTATGTTTCAAGGCCTTTCTTTTTCGGCTCCTATTTGGCAGCCATCTTACTCAGCACGGCTATTAGTATCGGAGTACTTATTGCCGGAGGAGGCACCTTCGAGCCTGAACTTATGCCACTCGCGCTGATAGGGACACCATTCAGTCTTTATGCGTTTATTGTCTTTGTTGTTCTGCTCTACAAAATGTGGAAAATTGTGCCTTCAGACCTTGCCCGAACTACTCCTGGGAGAGCTGTAGGGTTTCTATTCATTCCCGTCTTCAACTTTTACTGGTTGTTTCCCGCGATCTGGGGATGGACGAAGGACTTCAACTCATTCCTTCGGCAAAGGCAAATTGATTCACAACATGCGCCTGAGGGCCTGGGGTTAGCTGTTCCAATATTTTGGGTACTCGGAGGCCTGGTTGGCAAAATTACCACTTTTGCTGGCGTGCCAGCAATCGGAATGATAGTTGCTTCTCCCTATCTTATCCTTACCCCTCTGTTCATATATAAAGTATGCACCGTCTTGAATGACTTACCTGATGACATAAAAGAGGCTGCTTCCAAAGCTGCCGCTGAGGCAAAAGAAGCAAGTGGGCCACGCGGTTTGAGGATTGCAAGTCTTGTCTTAGGCATATGTAGTATTGCCATTCCGTATCTGGGTTTGATCCTTGGTATCATAGGAATTGTGCTTTCAAGAAAACAGCGCAGGATCCGTCGAGAAGCATTATCTCTGGCAGGTCTTATTACGAGCATTATTGGAACAGTGTTATGGGGTTTAACGATCCTTATACTCATCATTGTGACCATTTTTGTTGCCCTAGAATGAGAGTTCGTAGGTATGTAATCCATTCCAAATGACGCAGCGCTGACAAAATGTTGCACTTGACGTTTCTGCAGCGGCCAACAGAAACGCAAGTGAACCCTGTCGTTATAGAAGGAACGCTCTCCAGTGGCATCTCAGGAAAGCAGCGAGATTTATATGGAATGTCAATCAGCGTCTGATTCTTTATCTCTGATTCGTTTCTTAAGACACTTCTCGGCTACTTCCTTGTCGCTGAAATCGTGCTTTTGCTTTCCAATTATCTGATAGGTCTCGTGGCCTTTGCCCGCTATAAGGACGATATCGTCTCTGACAGCGGTTTTTATAGCCAACTCAATGGCCTTTTTCCTGTCCGGCTCAATTATTTTCGTATTGCGTATTGCGTATTGCGTATTGCGTATATTTTTTGCACGATCAATTATGGGGCCCTTTTCGAAACCCGTGACTATTTCGTTTATTATATCAGTAGGCCGTTCGGTCCGCGGGTTATCACTAGTAACGATTATAAAATCAGCCAACTGTTCAGCGACCCTGGCCATACGGGGTCGTTTAGTTCTGTCTCTATCTCCGCCGCAGCCGAAAACAACCGTTAGCCCGCCCTTGCAGAAAGACTTTAGTGTGGAGAGGACATTTTTCAAGGCATCGTCGGTGTGGGCGTAATCGATGAAGACGGAAGCGTCATCGCTGTCGAGTTTTTCCAATCGGCCGGGTATTGTTCGCAGAGCTGATAAGCCGGCTGCTACTGTTTCCAAATCTAAACCGGCTGCGAGGCACAGTCCCGCTGCCGCCAGGTGGTTGCTGACATTGTACTGACCCAACAAGGGGGTTCTTACGATGGATGATGGACGATGGACGATGGACGATTGGCCTGCATACTCCAGAGTAAAAATTGTTCCACTGATGTCCATTGATTCAATATGTGCAGTGATGTCGGCTGGCTCATCGATGGCGTACCATAAGATTTTGGCCTTGGTTTTGGCGGCGATTTGTTTGGCCTCCGGCGATTGTTTATTTAACACTGCGGCAGCGTCAGGTGAAAGAGTCTGAAAAAGTCTGGTTTTGGCGGCCAGGTAATCTTCTCTGGTTTTATGGTAATCGAGATGGTCGCCGGCGAGATTGGTGAAAGCGGCGGCTTTGAAGTTAACAGCCGCCAGCCGGTTTTGAGCAAGGGCGTGGCTGCTGGCTTCAATGACCATATATTTTGAGCCGGCCTTGACCATTTGCTCTTGTCCCTCGGCGATGGCCAAACAATCGGGGGTTGTCAGTGCCGCCTGGCAACTTTTCAAGCCGGTATCGTAAATGATTGTTCCGATAAGGCCGGACTTTTCGCCGGCCTTTTGAATTACCGAACGAACGAGAAAGGCAACGGTGGTTTTTCCGTTTGTTCCGGTAACGGCCAGGTTGGTTAATTTCGAGGCCGGATTACCCCGGCCCGCCTGTGCCAGAAGGGCTGCTGCTTCTGCAGAATCGTCAACGATAATAGTCTCGTATTGCGTATTGCTCATTGCGTATTGCGTTAGCTTTGTGCCTTTGTGCCTCTGTTCACGCCTCACGCACGATGCTTCACATTGTTGGCAAACGATGTATTTAGCACCGTTTGCGACGGCCTGGTCGATGAAGTCGTGCCCGTCATAAACGGTGCCCTTAATAGCCACGAAGATATTGCCGGGTTTGACAAGGCGCGAATCGATGCAAAGACAGGGGGGCTTGTCTGAAGAGACCAACGCTAATAGTTCGTTGAAGGTCATAATTTCGTATTGCGTATATCGTATTGCGTATATCGTATGAGGGTTATTTTAGGTTAAAGGGGAGAATAATGCAACTGCACCGGCACCAGTCTGCGGGAAAAATCCGGAGCTTTTGGCAATACCAGGCAGGAGGGCAAAGTTAACTTATGATTATTCGGAATTATTGTGCTGAAAAATTACAGTTTTGTGTTATACTTTTCGGCAGCAATGAAGTTTTTGAGAAATTCCGGGGCGATATTTTTGTCTATAGTAGAAA
>JAUXAH010000163.1 GCA_030614945.1 Phycisphaerae bacterium | reverse complement strand
TTCGGCCTGCTGACGAGTGAAGTTTTGCAAAGTTCCTGTAACAACAATAGTTTTTCCGGCCAGTTTATCTGTGCGTTTTGTCTTTGGCTGCTGCGGTTTTACGCCTGCGGCAAGCAGGTTCTCGATAACCGCACGGTTTTGGGGGTCGCGAAAATATTCATAGACACTTTCTGCCATTTTCGGGCCAATCTGGTCAATGCTTTCGAGTGTCTGTTTATCTGATTTCATAAGCGCTTCAAGCGAACCGAAGTGTTCAGCGAGAATCTGTGCCGATTGCCCCCCAATGTGGCGAATACCCAAAGCGGTAACGAGCCGCCATAATAGCTGGGTCTTGCTCTTTTCGATGGCTTCTATTACATTGCCGGCGCTTTTTTCAGCCATTCTTTCCAATTCTATCAAGTCGGACTTTTGCAGTTTGTAAAGGTCTGCGAAATTCTTTACCAGTCCGGTGTCAACTAATTGTTCGATTAGGGCTTCTCCAAGATTTTCGATGTCCATCCGGCCGCGGCCGGCAAAGTATTTCAAGCGCTCTTCGAGCTGTGCCCTACAGTCTGGATTAAGGCACCTGATATAAACCCCATCTTCGTCCTTCTTAACTTTGCCGCCGCAGTTGGGGCATTGTTCAGGTACTTCAAATGGAACTGCGCCGGCAGGCCTTGCCTGTTTTTTCACTTCGACCACCTGCGGTATTATTTCTCCGGCCTTTTCGATTACCACGGTATCGCCGCAGCGGACATCGAGCCGACGCAATTCATCGAAGTTGTGCAGACTGGCCCTTTTAACAGTTGTGCCTGACAGTTGAACGGGCGTGAGATTCGCCACGGGTGTTAGAATGCCGCTCTTACCGACCTGGACATCGATTGATTCGACGGTTGTATCTGCCTGCTCGGCGGGGAATTTGTAGGAAATGCACCATCGATGTGCCCTGCCGGTGGCGCCGAGGACGTCGCGCTGGTCAAAGCGGTTGACCTTTATTACCATCCCGTCAATCTGGTAATCCAAATCGAGGCGCTTTTCACTCCAGCTAAGGCAGATATCTATCACCTTGTCTATATCTGTGGCTTTTTTGATGTTAGGATTGATGGGCAGGCCAAGTTTTTTAAATCCCCGGAGGGTTTGATAATGATTTTCAGCTAACGGCCCGGAAAGCTCGCCTATTGAATAAGCGAAGAAGGCCAGGTTACGCTCAGCGGTAATTCTTGCATCGAGCAGCTTCAAAGAACCAGCGGCGGCGTTTCGTGGATTTGCAAAGGCCGGCTCGCCGGTCTCGGTGCGAAGCCTGTTTAGCTCGACAAAGGAGTGAGTCGGCATATAGACTTCTCCGCGTACTTCAAGGACGGCGGGAATTTTCGGGGCGGCTAACAACACAAGCGGGACGGCCTTTATGGTGCGGACGTTTGTGGTAACGTCATCGCCCACTTCGCCATCGCCGCGGGTCGCAGCAGTAGCGAGAGTGCCATCCTCATAACGGAGACTTATCGCAACACCGTCAATTTTCAATTCGACCACGTAATCGAAATCCCTGCCGCCGAGGCCTTTTGCCACCCTTTCGTCAAAGGCCCGCAGCTCGTCTGCGTTGTAGGTGTTGTCCATACTGAGCATAGGGACAGTGTGCCTGACGGCGGTAAAACCTTCGAGCGGCCGGCCGGAAACACGCTGCGTGGGCGAATCGGGCGTTATAAACTGCGGATTTGCCTGCTCCAATGCCTGCAGCCCGGCAAAGAGTTTGTCATACCGGCGGTCGGTGATTTCGGGCTGATTGAGGACGTAATAGAGGTAATCGTGCTTTCGGATTTCGGCACGAAGCTGCTCAATTCGCTTTTTTACATCTTTAGCCATAACAGCTAATTTATATGCTGTTCCGGCACATTTTGCAAGCCCCGTTAGATGCAAAATGCTTCTGGGAAAAAAACCATCTAATCCAGGAAGGCATCTAATGGGGCAAGCCCCGAATTTGCCGGCGGGTGATGGGGGAGAAATTTTCACAAAAGGGTTGGACTGAAGTGGACAAGTAGCGTACTATAAGCGGGGTTTTCGATATGTCGAGTTTTGCATAACCGGACAGAGTTCCTGGGCCCCGTTAGAAGTAAGACGCCCGAAGGGACTTCTAACGAGGCAAGGAAGCACAGATGAGTAAAGAGGAAGATTTGATTAACGCCGTTCTCGAACGGGCACAGGAAACAGACGGCAGAAAAAAGCTGGCGTGTGCCGAGGCGTTTGAATTAGCGAAAGAATTCGAGGTAGAAGTTATTGAAATTGGGCGTATTTGTAATCGGCAGAACATAAGAATCTGCAAATGTCAGCTTGGCTGTTTTTCTTAACAATGGGCAGGAGAGAAGAGATGAAAAAATTGACCCCGTTAGAAGTAAGCCGCCAGCCCCGTAAGACCCGCCAACAGCGGGAACTTCTAACGGGGTTGAGGGCGAGGTTTAAACTGTGGCTGAGCACCAAAGACGTTGAAGGGGTTTTCGGCGACGGTAAATGGCGGCTGCTTAAGAGCATCGACACCGAAGGGTCGTTGAAGGCGGCCAGTGAATCGCTGCGGATAAGCTATCGGAAGGCGTGGGGCGACTTGAAGAAGGCGGAGGATGCGTTAAGTATCGCCCTGGTGGAGAAACAGCGAGGCGGTAGTATGGGCGGCCAAACCACTCTAACCGACCAGGGCAAAAAATGGGTCAAAGCTTATACGAGATTTCGCGGTGATACCGAAAAGGCGGTGGAAAAAGCATACGAAAGACACATCAAGGAACTTGTAAAATGAGTAAACCGGCCAACTATATATGTGCATGGGTGTTTCGCTCATCGAGACGGTTTGGTTTCACATTGGTTGAAGTGCTGGTAACCATAGCAACTATTGGATTGCTGCTGTCGATATTGGTTCCCGCTTTGGGCCGGACCCGGAATCAGGCCAAGCTTGTCATATGCAAAACACATCTTCGCAACGTATGCATCAGCGTGCTACTGTACGCTAATGACAATGACTGCTCTCTGCCGGTTGATACAATGGTCGGACCTGACTACGAAGATGTTAATAATCCGCATACTGTTTTGTTCGCGGCCCTGGATGGTTACCTCGGAAGCGGTGAAAACTACTATTGTCCCAGTGAAACCGACCCTGAATTGAAGTACTCGCAGGAAAATTTTGACGCGGGTGTGATGGGCTATTTCTATTACTCGTGCAAGCGGGCCACCGGCAACCGTGATATCAGCAGGTTTTTGCGACGAGATGTGAAGTGGCCCCGCCGCCTGCGGGACACCATGCATCCGGAAACCTGGGTCATCTCCGATAGCTGGTTTCGGGGCCGACCAACCCCACACCACTGGTTTCATAAAGGCGTCAACTATGCCACTATTGATAGTTCGATACAGATGTTATATACCAGCCCCAGGCAAAAATTCAGGTAATTACTTGCTATGACATTAATATTGATTGGAATTGATGACACCGATAACGAAACAAGCCCGGGTACCGGCCGGTTAGCCCGGCAGCTATCCGGTGAATGTGAAAAACGGGGTATGGAGCAACTGGGCGTAACAAGGCACCAGTTCCTGGTGGACCCGGCCATTCCCTACACTTCACACAACAGCGGTGCGTGTATCGCCGTTGCGTGCGATGATGGTATCGAATCCTCGACTTTTGCATTCGATTTCGTGTCCCAACGTGCGTCGGAGGACTCCGACCCGGGCGTCTGCATCGCGCGGGCTGATGCTGTCCAGCGTCCAATTATAGAATTTGCAGACGCTGCTACCAACAAGGTTCTGAAAACTGAAGACGCCTTCAGTCTGGCCGGGGCTGCGTCGATTCCATTACGCGGTCTTGGAGGTTCCTGCCAGGGCGTCATAGGCGCGCTTGCCTCCGTTGGCCTGCGTGCCCAGGGTAATGGGGGCCGCTTTATCGATTTACCCGGGCTTCGTGAACTGCCCCGCTGCGTCGATGCCAAAAGCTATGATAAATCAGGCATCACGATTGAATATAAAATTACTGTCCGTAAGCCGACGCCCGACGATATATACGATACTCTTGGCTGGGTACGGCCCCGGCTCATTAGCGGCAAAGCTGTTCTGATAGTGGAATGGAGTGAACAAAGAAATGCGTGGATCCCTGTTGACAGAAAGAAAAGGCGCCCGTTGGAATAGCATTTTGAAGAGTCATCAGCTAAGGATGCTGGTTGTATCAGTAGCTGCTGGCGTTATTGCAGGACTGTTCATAGGCACTGTCCGGCTGGGTCTGGGATTGGCCGGACACAAGTCTCTTTTCTGGATGACGCCGGTCATCATTGCTCGTCTGCTTGGGCGCTGCAAAGCAGGTACTACAGCCGGTGCGCTCTCGGCAGCTTTCACGACACTTGCTGTTGGTGGCCGTCTCGCCGGCGGCATGGTGGGCTTGCCCCTGATTGGCCTTGCCGGCATTATTTTGGACGTGGTTATAAACTCTCTGGAAAAAAGGAAAATGCCCGCCTTATTGGTAATTGCAATCATCGGGATTACTGCGATGTTCGCTAACCTGCTTTGCCTGGGCAAGAGACTACTCGTACCTTTGGGGCCTGGTTCCCACTTTGTGTTTGGCGTGTCCGGCTTCCGGTTCAAACTGATTTGCTATGCCTTCTTCGGTCTGACTGCCGGCCTAATCGCCGCGACACTCGCCTGTTTCATCAACCGCCGCCGCCAAATACGTTGAGGAATAAAATGTTCAAGCTCGATGGAATGTTGATGATTGGCTCTGCCGGCAGAAAAACGGGCAAGACCGAGCTGGCCTGTGCGCTTATTAAAAAATTCAGCAAAGACAGGGACATCACAGGAATAAAGGTTACTGCTATAGAGGAACGAGACGGACAATGTCCCCGCGGCGGTCAGGGGTGCGGAGTCTGCTCGTCGCTCGATGGAAATTTTTACATTACGGAAGAGACCGACCGCAGTTCGGACAAGGATACGGCGAGACTTCTGGCAGCAGGTGCGAGTCAGGTTTTCTGGCTGCGTGTTATGAAGACACACCTCGAAGAAGGATTGGCCGCTCTGCTCGATATAATCGGGCCTGATGCGGTTTCAATTTGCGAATCAAACTCGCTGCGTCTGGCGGTTGAGCCGGGATTGTTTCT
>JAUXAH010000525.1 GCA_030614945.1 Phycisphaerae bacterium | reverse complement strand
TCGCGGCGGTTTTTCTAATCATTATAGGCGGTTTGGGGTGGTGCTTTTACCGAGCTTTGTCAAGGGCTAATGAAGATACAGGGATTCAACATCCTGACGAAGTTGGCGGCGAGGAACAGCAAGCAAAGAACAGCGTATAGCATATAGGTTATAGATTTCTGCCCCTGCTCCCCGCTTTCGCGGGGACAAGTTTACTCCATGCAATTGCATGGGCGGGGACAAGTTTAAGGTCGCTGTGATTGAGCGTATCCCATCACAACAACCGCACTTTCGCTGCTTTCCCCGATTAGAAATTTCTTTCTAACGGGGTAAATTTGGCTTAACTGTTAACTTGTCAAAGAGCTTTTCCGTATTTACCTTACAAATCAGTGGTCAAATATCATCGTAAATTCTCTACCTGACCACTAATATACCATTTTACCCTAAATAATACTATCGTCAATAGAATAAGTTAAAAAAAATAAAATTTTTTTCTTTTTTTGGCGGGTGATATTACGGGCCTGTGTATTGGGTTTATAATACATTACCGCTATTAAGGTTCGATTAAGGAAGATAGCCAGTGAAATCGGCTCATATGCAAATAGGTCCGCGCGGGAATCGCTGCGGGATTGTTCTTTTGTTTATGCTTCTGATAATTGTGATAATAGGCGGTTTTATATGGTTCGACCCGGCGGGCCTGTTTAGCAGCTCGGACCCCGAAATGCCGTGGAACCAGGTAAATCGGATAGTTAAGCCTGGTGAAGAGGTGCCAGCTCCGTCTGCGGAGCAGGCGAGTATTACAAAAACCTTGCTGTTCAAAGCAGACACCAAGCAAGAGGATGCTAAGCGAGGTACAATAACAATGGTGATACGCCCTGACGGCAGAATAGAAGGTGGCTGGGCCGCCGAATACGACTCCCGTCCTAATGTTACTTACCAGGTAATGAGTGATGGTTTCAAAGGTAATATTGATCCTTCAAAAATCTATAAGGATGATTACGGTGAAGACCGGTCACGACTTTACTTCATAACAAAGGGCAAGTTCATAATACTGGAAACCGATTCGAAAACAAACAGGACCCGCAGCGTCAAAGGACATATCTACGTAACCGGCTGGCTCGACCCTGAATATAACGCGACCGGAGAAATCATCATCACTTCAGATAAAAGGTCATATAAGACTTTTTCCTGGCAGGCAGAAGGCAAAGAGGGAGCAACGATATTCGACCTCTTTAAATAGGGGGATGAGAAGGGAAAATTAAAGATTAAAATGTAAAATGCAAAATTACAGTGCAAAATTCAAGAATAATCACAGATTAGGCGGATACCTGCTTTCGCTGGCACAAGTTAACGCGGATTTTGTTTGGCCACGAATTGACACGAATTTTTTAGACGCAGATTTCGCAGAGTTTTTTAGATAGGATAACAGGATTAAGTGGGATTTGTTAGACGCGGATTAACAAAAATAGGACTAAAATTATCGTGATTTAGCGGGAAATAGGGTTTTTCGGGTTGTTTTTCGGGGGCAATGTTGGTTTTTGGGGTAAAAACGGGGGTTGGCTTGTCAAGTTGTGGGGTTTGGGTAAAATAGGCAAGAAAAAAGCGCTCAAAAACGTTTGAAAACGTTTGAAAATATTCGAAAACGTTTGAAAATATTCGAAAAGTTGTGTGAAATATTCGAAAATATTCAAAAATTTGAGCGGTTTTTTAGCTT